>DATMWO010000247.1:0-9356 GCA_035562475.1 Methanoregula sp. | reverse complement strand
CGACTACCGCATTTAAAAAAAATAAACCTGAACTGTTACTTGCTCTACCGGATCTCCCAAGTAGTGAAATTGATGACTTGTTCTCGCAGATAGTTCACCAATTCATTATAACCAAGAATGAAAAATGGTTAAAATCTGTTTATGTGCTGTCGGAAAGGCTAAATAAAAAAAGTCATCAGTCCCGGGTAATTGCGATGATGGCACAGGCCCTCATCAGCGCCGGTGTTCATGAATCCAGTGCGGAATTTATTAATCACGGTATAATCCTGCTCGAACGGATCAGTTTCCAGAAATATCGATCGGATATCATGATCGATATTATTCCACTCCTGATTGATTGGGCGATTACAACCCGTGATGAAAAACTCCTCTATCAATCACACCATATCATTGAGGAGATCAGTGATATTTCAAAACGTGCAGTATTGCATGCAGAACTTGCAAAAGCATTGGCAACTGTTGCCATTCTCGAAAAAAACCGTAATTTATTCATTGACAGTATCCAAAGTGCAACCAAAATCCATCAGAAGATCCGACGGCAGGCATGTATTTCATCTATTATTGAAAAAGGAGTGAAATCTGTTTTCGGAAAAGAAATACTGGATATTTCACTCTTTATACAAAATTTTGATACCCTGTCACCTGAGATACAACTTGAAATTGTGAATGCCCTGACAGAACAGCTCCTGGATCGGGAAAAGGATAAAGTCCATATTATCACTCTCATTGAGACTCTTTGTGAAAAACTTCCTTTTGTCACCAATACCCTTGTTATCGATCTTCTTAAAAAAGCAGAACTGTCAGGAGAAGTATGGTACCTATCCTCTGCCATAAACCTTCATCAGCTTTTTTTGAATGCCGAGGCTTACCCTGTCAGGGAACTGGTCAGAGCGGGCATTTCTGTTGCCAAACATTCAAACAATATGCATGTCCTCTCGGACCTGATTCCCATTATCGATAAACACAGCAATCCGGTCGTTATATCAAGAATCTACCTTCAATTTTCCCAGATCATGCTTTCCTCCGGGGATTTTAACTCTGCATTGGGGATATTTAAAAAAATCAGCCACGAGACAGAAAATCTTCCCCAATACGAAGACAACCTCACCCACATGCTAAAAACCGGAGTTTTTCGGCATAGTATCCCATTAGTCAACGAGATGATCCTCAAACAATTGAACGAAGAGATTGTACACAAATCAATTAATCGGGCAATCATAGAATTGAGCACGGATGACCCGTTTAATGATATCATTTCTCACGTTCATTCTATTACCGATCTCATCCGCCTGCATCCTCTGCAGGACCACCTCCTTCTCGAAAGTATTACCATTCTCATCAACCGGGGATTTCTGGCATTACATGATCCGTACATCCTGATACGAATGGCCGAATTCATCAAGGAGCACCACCTTAAGGAAGAAGCAATAGCAAACATTGCCCTCCAAATTGCAAAAATCGGGGTAAAAATTAAAAACCGCGATTATCTCCAAAGAGCGGTAGGTCTCACGTGCGATATTAACGGTCAGGACATCCGTTCTTCAGCACTGAGCGGGATAATCGATGAAGCCTCAATTTTTGCTGCACAACAAGGGGATCTGGACCTTCTCCTCAGGATGAGAGAATGGATCAACTCCTTACTTGAAAAAAATCTCGCCGAAAATGCGATGGTGAATATCATTGATGGGGTAATACAATATGCAATCGACAAACATTCTCCCTCTGCACTTGAACAAGCGTATAAAATTGCAAAAGACATCGGCGATCCCGGGTTAAAAACCCAACAATACGGGCGAATTGCCGAGTGTTTCGTAAAAATTGGGTGTATCCTCTTAAAAGAGCCAAAATCCCGAACAGATGCAGAGGTTTTTTCATCAGAAATATACCCGTTTGAACGAGGATTAACAATAATTAAAGAGACTGTTAAAAAACCACGAATATCGCTGAAGATCGCAGGGATGATTGACATTCTCATATCATATTCATCTGTCAGCGATAACCCGGATTATATTATACCTCTGGCAATGTACGCTGTTGAAATCGAAAATCCTCTGGAAAGAGACGCCATGATGTCCCGGATCATTTCAAATCTTAACTACAGTGTCACGTATCCGGACTCAACCGATCCTTACGAGATTATGGCATTTCTCCTTCAGAGAAATGAGCACTCGACATCAAATCCGCTCATGATTGTTCTGATTTTCCGCTTTCTCCAGCTTATTAATGATCCCTATATGGAGCTTTCAGGGATGTGCAACCTTGCAGAAACATACATCAAATTACACGATTTCGATCATGCACGGGAAATTTTAAACGACGTCTGCCATTCACTCCAAAAAATTCCTGCTGAATACAAAAAAGTTCTCATCCTCGCTGAGCTTACGCTGCTGTTTAGTACTATCGATTCACAAAAAGCAAAAAAATGCCTTGAACAGGGAATCGAACGATTACGCACTGTTGAAGATGACAAAAATGCGATGGCAAGCAAACGGATTGTATTGGCAATTGTCCAGATGAACGTCATTGAGCCGGACAGCAACCTGATCAATGTTGCTTTGCAGGTTTCATCAAAAATCACCGAACCTGTTGCCTATGTAGATTCACTTATTGCAGTTTTCAGTATGACCAGTAATGACAAGGGTCAGGGTAAAACAATAGTAACCCGGATGTCAGAAGCCGTCGAAAGAATTCCTTCGCCCTATGAAAAAGCATCAGCCCTTCTTGATATCATCCCGCTTGCACTACAAAACAGCGATGACGACACCCCCGTGATTTTGCTTAAGAAAGCGGATGCATTAACAAAAAAGATAAACATTCCACAGATTGCTGATACAATACGTGACAAAATTGCTCAGATGTACGGTGTGCTCTATCAAAAGCACAACAACACAAAATACCAGCAATATGCAAAAGAAGTTACAAAAACAATTGAAAATGACGAAATAAGGCTCCATCGCCTCACGCAGATGGGACTTAAAGATACGTACGAAATACCTGCTCACTATGAAAAAATCAAGGTCCTGGTTGAAAAAATAATTGAAGATGGCGCCCATCCGAACCAGATCACTTCTCTGGAAAAATTGATCCGTTCTGTAGCGGACCGTGGAAAAGGAGCGATTCTTTTCTGTGATATCGCACTCCTGTTCAGAAAAGAGGGGGCGGAGAAAATATTCAACCGCCTGCTACAAAATGCAATAAAAGAAGCACGGATAATCCGACCGCTTTCC
This sequence comes from Methanoregula sp., assembly GCA_035562475.1. Classification (GTDB taxonomy): domain Archaea; phylum Halobacteriota; class Methanomicrobia; order Methanomicrobiales; family Methanospirillaceae; genus Methanoregula. The sequence continues at coordinate 6,129 of DATMWO010000247.1, read as the reverse complement.
CGGAGAGCTTTTATCATGTGTGATATAGCGATGAAGATCCATGCAGCAGGTTCTGAGAAAACGGCACAGGAGGTTCTTGATCTTGCAATTGACGCTGCAACGAATATCCGGCAGTCATCCCTTCGCGATGAAGTTTTTGACGAGCTTGGTCTTGCCATTAAACTTATGCAGGGGATGTAATGGTGAAAACCGTTGAAATTTTTATCAGCGGGAGAGTTCAGAAAGTTGGATTCAGGGCATGTGTGAGAAGGATTGCAACCGATTTACACGTTACCGGGACGGTCATAAATCTACCCGATGGAAGAGTTCATATCTATGCATCCGCGGAGTCAATGATTCTTGAAAAGTTTATTTCAATGATATATAGCTGTCCACGTGCAGTTATCCGTGATTTACGAACCTCCGATATTTCTTGTATGACTTTTAATGACTTTTCAATCATTAAAGGAGAAGGGCGGCTCAGTACCGGACTCTGAATTCACCGTTATTCGTGATCGCCTGATAGAAGCTGAATACCAGTTCATCAATTTTTTCAGTATTTATTGAGGAATGAAATAATCCAATCAGCTGTTGTGTAAGTTCATCCGAGAGTATGCACCTGTTTGGCGTCAGTTCATAATCGGTGGTTGAAAGAGAATTTCTAGCCATCTGAAATACTACACTGTCAATCATTGCAGCTTTAAAAGGGTCAATTAGATCCTGTACAAGGCACCCTTCCCCTTCATATATCAAGCCAAAATCCGGGTCCAGTCGGGCTCCAATAAGAGAGACGCAACAATTTCCAAACAACATCGCGTACCCGAATGAAAGCATTGCGTTGATTGGATCAGACTGGGGCCGGATTGTTCTCCTCCGGAATCCGAAATCCGGAGGGGTATTCCGTGACATTATCTCGTAATACATATCTGAGGTAAGCCGGTGTAATCTTTGTATTTCATCCAGTTTGATTAAATACTGAAGTTCCTCCTGAGCTTTATGAAGAAATTCCTGTTCACCTTCATAAAACAGGTGAATATTCTGGTTCTCCTGAATATACTGAATCGCAAAAAGACGGGATTTTATTGCTGTTTGTGCAAGGGTAATAGCATATCGATGCCGGGGGATAGCCTGCTGTATTCTCAAAATCTCTGTATCACTCCTATCTCCAAAGGGTCGGATAATTCCTATTGGATTGCCATCGGGTTCAAAAAATGATATAAATGCACCATTTTTCACAAGATTTACAATCGTTGACGAGCTTATGGTGTGGCCCCCCATAACAAGCAGGTTTTTTACCGATTCGAGAGGATATTCCTCGACACCTTTTTTTTTCTGAATAATCAGTTTTTTCTGGGTGGATTTTATATGGACACCAAATCCGCTCACCAATAACCAGGGATAACCAGTCACCATCCACCTCAAAAAAAAAATATTTTTAACCAATCTAATTACTACGCTATTTCCTCCTGATTAATTCATCGTTTTTTAGCCAACATACAATTCCAGGCTGAATTTCATTATTTTTTAAGGAGTGTTGCATAAGAATGTTGTTTACATAAATTCGGTGAATTTAAAGAGTAAAAACATCATATATTGTCTGTCATGCAATAGCATAACAGGGGCAGTATATGTTCTGGGATAAGAAGATAGAAACAATGAAACCCGAAGAATTGGCAGATCTTCAGCTAAAACGTCTGAAAACAACCCTCAGTCAGGTAGAGCACGTTGCGTTTTACCGGAACCTTCTCTCGGGTGCCGGCGTGAAACCTTCATCGATCAAAACACTCGAGGATATCCAAAAAATCCCTTTTACCAAAAAACAGGATCTCCGGGATGGTTATCCTTTCGGTTTCTTTGCCGTCCCCATGAAAAAAATCGTACGGATTCATACAACCTCCGGTACAACGGGAAAACCCACGGTTGTTGGTTATACCCAGAATGACCTCGACACATGGGCAGACCTCATAGCACGGAACATGACAATGGTTGGGGTCGGTGAAAACGATATCTTCCAGAATATGGTAAATTATGGTATGTTCACCGGAGGCCTCGGATTTCATTATGGGGCAGAAAAAATTGGGATGACCGTAATTCCAAGCGCAACAGGGAACACAAAACGCCAGATCGAAATGATAATGGATTTTGGGGTAACCGCAATTCATTGTACACCCAGTTATGCAATGCACCTCTCGGAAATAGCAGAAGAAATGGGTGCATCTCTCGAAAGTCTCAGGACCGGCATTTTTGGTGCAGAACCATGGTCGGAAAGTGTACGTCAGACACTTGAAAAACGACTTGGAGTTACAGCCTATGATTCATATGGGTTAAGCGAACTTTTTGGTCCTGGAGTTGCATTTGAATGTACTGAGCGTGACGGACTTCACATCTGGCATGATTGCTTTTTTGTCGAGATTATCGATCCAAAAACCGGAGAACAGGTATCCGATGGTGAACGCGGTGAACTGGTGGTGACCCCGCTGGTCAAAGAAGCGATGCCGCTATTACGTTACCGAACCGGAGATATCACGGTAAAGATGGAGGACGGTTGCCTATGCAGGAGGGGACAAAAAATCGCACGAATCACGGGGAGAAGTGATGATATGCTGGTTATTCGCGGAATCAACGTGTTCCCATCCCAGATTGAACATGTGCTTCTTAAAATACCCGAGGTTGGCAATCAGTTTATGGTATATATCGACAGAATTAATCATCTGGATGAGATGACCGTTGAAGTAGAGATCAACCGCGAGTATTTCAGCGGGGAACTGGCGGATCTTGCAAGACTCCAGAAAAAAGTCGTAAAAGAACTTCGGGATGCACTTGAACTCAGGACAACAGTTACACTTGTTGAGCCTGGTTCCCTGCCACGGTTTGAAGGAAAGGCAAAGAGAGTGATTGATCGAAGAGAGGCGATATGATGAAAAGCTGGGATCCACGAATTGAGGAGATGCCAAAAGATGATCTCCACAGAATGCAGTATAAACTGTTAAAAAGTCTTGTCTACAGGCTATACAGTTTCTCTCCCTTTTACCATGACAGGATGAAAGAGCAGAAGGTCCACCCTGATGACATCCGCGAGTTATCCGATGTTAAGAAACTCCCGTTCATGTTCAAGCGTGACCTCCGCGACAATTACCCGGATAAAATCTTTACTTCATCCCAGGAGGAACTGGTCCGCTATCATGTATCGTCCGGGACTACCGGGAAACCGACAGTAGTTGGTTATACGCAGAATGACCTGAATACATGGACAACATCGCTTGCCCGTGCCCTGACCTCAACCGGGCTTGGCAGAGGAGATGTGATCCAGGTAAGTTACGGGTATGGTCTGTTCACCGGTGGTCTTGGGATGCATTACGGAGCAGAACGTATTGGTGCAACTGTATTACCGACCAGCGTGGGAAACACCGAACGCCAGGTTGAACTGATGCAGGACCTTGGTGCAACAGCGATTGCCTGCACACCCTCTTATCTCCTCCACATCGGCGAGGTTGCAGAAAAAATGGGTGTTGATCTTAAAAAAGATACAAAACACCGGACGGGAATTCTGGGAGCTGAACCCTGGACAGAAGGAATGCGCACCCGGATCGAAGACTGGCTGGGAATTAAGGCATATGATATCTATGGGACAAGTGAACTTTCAGGACCAATGTTTACCGAATGCAAGGAGCAAAAAGGATTTCATATCTGGTCAGATATTGCCCTTGCCGAAATTGTCGATCCCCAGACAGGAGAGCCTCTTGAACCCGGACAGAAAGGTGAACTCACGATTACCATCCTCCAGAAAGAAGCACTTCCGATGATCCGGTATCGCATCGGGGATATAACGACAATGGAGAGTGACATCTGCGCCTGCGGCAGGACACATCCAAGAATCCAGAGAATACAAGGGAGGGTGGATGACATGTTAATCATACGGGGTATCAATGTGTTTCCCTCCCAGGTTGAGTACGCCCTGATGGGAATTCCTGAGGTAGGTCAGCATTTCCAGATTGTGGTTGAGCGGAAAGGGGCCCTTGATGATATGCTGGTCCGTGTCGAGTTGACCAAGGGATCATTCAGTGATAAAATCAATGATCTTATGCATATACGGCAGAAAGTAGAGCACCGTCTCAGGAACTCATTGAATGTGAATGCCAATGTTGAACTCGTTGAACCGGGTTCTTTACCCAGATTTGAAGGAAAAGCAAAAAGAGTTGTAGACAAGAGGTCGTTGTAAATGGACTCACAAAAGTATGTTATCAGGCAGATTTCGATATTTTCTGAAAACCGCCCGGGACGGCTTGCGGCAATAGCACATGCCTTGGGAGAGGAAAAGATCAATATTCTTGCTTTCAGTATCGCCGAAGCAAATGGATTTGGGGTAGTCAGGGCACTTGTGGATCACCCTGAAAGAGCCCATGACAAACTGTTATCTCTTGGATTTAATGTCGCGTTCACTGATGTGATAGCAGTGCGAATGAAAGACCAGCCGGGCGGACTGTATGAGGTTGCAAAGATTCTTGGAGACGCAGGGGTCAATATCGAATATTCCTATGCCTATTCAGGGAAAGAAGGGGCAGTGCTTATTCTCCGTGTTGACCAGGTTGAAGAGGCAATACAAAAGATCAGGAATTCAGGTGCCACCCTTTTGGAGCGTTCGGTGTTTCACTGATTCACAATTTTCACTTCTTTTCCCATTTTATCAATTCTGCAACTTCAGAAAGAGTGCTTCCCCTTCTAATCTCTTCCCGGATCCTTTCTTCATTTTTCCTGACCTCTAATGCCCTTCGTGCAATTTCATACGCACGCTCACCGGGGATCACAACCACACCGCTTTCATCTCCTACAATCCAGTCACCGGGATGGACATACTGGCCTCCACACTGAATTTCCGCATTGATCTCACCGAATCCTTTGGGTTCTCCTGCGTTTGGCACAACAGCTTTTGCAAACAGGGGGAACTTCATTATTCTTATATCATCGACATCCCGTACTGCACCATCAATGACAACACCGGATATTCCTTTTTTCACACAGCTCAATGTTGCAAGTTCTCCCCAGGGAGCTACATGGGTCGCACCATCGTTATTGATCACAATTACTTCATTTTTTCTGGCAACATCAATGGCTTCAACAGGTTTTGCCCAGTCCCCGGGAAATGTCTGGACAGTTACCGCCCTTCCCACCATCTTTACGTTGCCGCACATCGAAACGATTCCTGACATGGCACCTTTCCGATGCATTGCATCCGTGATATTTGGTGCAGATACCTGCATGAGGAGGGAGCGAATTTCTTCATCTGGTGATTTTTTTTCAACAGATTGCAACGAAGGATTATCCATTGCTGAACGGATCTTTTTTGTAGATCCGGTTACATCTGCCGACCGGACAATCCAGCCTCCAACGATAATAATATCCGCACCTGACCGCACCGCGTCTCCGGCACCAGCAGCGTCAATGCCTCCCGCAATTGCGAGAGGAATATGAACCTGATCAGACAGGCATGCAAGAAGGTCAAGGGAGCTCTTACCCCTCATCTGCTGGTCGATACCAACATGGGCACACAGGATATCTATACCCAATGCTTCAAGTTCACCGGCACGGGAAACGGGATCTTTGACATTGATCAGATCAGCCATTATCCGTATTCCATACAGACGGGAAGCCCGCACAGCCTCTTCAATCACCGAGTTGTCTGCATCTGCAAGAACGCATACAATATTAGCTCCTGCCTTTGCAGCCATCTCCACCTCAAGGGTACCAGTATCGGCAATCTTCATGTCTGCAACAAGTATGGTATCCGGAAAACGATCCCTCATCGATCGGATTGCCTGCATCCCCTCACTTTTGATCAGGGGTGTCCCTATTTCAATCCAGTCAGAACCTCCGTCAAGCGATTCCTGTGCGATCTGCAACGCCCTTTTTAGTTCAAGAATATCAAGTGCAACCTGCAGAACCGCTTTTTTCATGATCAATGATGTGACTTGCCTGATGCTTAATAATTACTGGGTGGTACTCATTTATTGGCAGATGAAAACCGTACTTCAATACTATCATGGAAAAGAACAATAGAATTTGCCCAACCTAGGGATAATTGTTAAAAAAAGGGTAACGTGTTATTTTAGCCCCTGAATTTTTCAAAAAATCTTCAAAAAAATAATACTCAAG
>DATMWO010000246.1:0-2563 GCA_035562475.1 Methanoregula sp. | reverse complement strand
TTACTACATCATTTCAACAGCATGGGCGGGCGTACTGGTCATCGCGTATCTCCACCAGTACTATTTCTTAACCGTTATCTTCGGAATCATTGCAGCAGTTCTTTTAAAGACCATCCTGCTCAAGTATGAAGACTCTCTGGTTATCGAAGCGGTTGGCATAGCCATGACGATGTGGCTTATCCGTGAGCTTAATTACCAGGCAGATCTGCTGCTCGTGGTGATAGCGGTAATTGTCGGGTTTACCTTTGGCTATTTTGCATTCAGGGCAAAAACTGCAGATCTTTCCGGTCTCTTCTCTGCTGCTCTTGTTGGGATTATCCTGTTGGTCTTTGCTGCACCACAGGGTGCACAATGGTTTTTAATTATGTTGTCATTTTTCATCCTGGGGTCTGCGGCGACCAAATATAAATTTGAGTATAAAAAAAGGATTGGTGTTGAACAGGGACGGGGTGGGGCGCGGGGGTACCGGAATGTTTTTGCAAATGGGATTGTCGCAGCAGCAGCTGCCGTTCTTTTCGGTGTTTTTCAATTGCCCGTCTTTATTGTCATGTATGTCGGTTGTGTGGCAACTGCTGCTGCAGACACCATGGCGAGCGAGATTGGTGTGACCGGGGGGATCCCCTATATGATTACAACATTAAAGAAGGTCCCGATAGGAACGAACGGAGGTGTCACCCTGACGGGGGAATTTGTTGCGCTCCTGGGTGGTTTTGTTGTCTCGCTTGTTGCATTACTGCTCAATGTGATCACGCCTCAAATGATGGTTATTTGCACGCTTGCGGGTTTTATCGGGACCAACATTGACAGCCTTGTTGGTGCGACACTGGAAAACCGCGGGTTTCTGGGTAATGCAGGTACTAATCTGCTTGCAACGATTGGCGGGGGAGTATTTGCAGTTATCGTGTTTCTGTTCCTGAATTCTTAGGATTTATTGAGTCTTCTTCTTGGATCCTATAATCGGATTATTCAATTTTTACATTGAAAAGAAAGATCTGGGTGTTTCGGGTATGGAGCATCAGACAGCCTCCTGAATAAAAGATGTGATCCGGTTTGTTAATATTTGAACCAACGCCCTTTGCTGTCAAATTCCCCGGTTGTCGGCTGGTGAGCGACAGGAGCCCCACGAATAAGTTTCCTGAAGAAACATGCTTTATAACTGTAGAGAAGCGGGAGGAGTAAAACGACCCCTGCAAAGAGAATGCCTGCGGTGATCCACATGCCGCCCGGGCCTATCATTGCTATGAGTTGCTCCGGGGTGAATGTCTGGAGCTGTGTCTCGTTGTAACGGGTTATTGGTTCAAGCTTGTCAAACAGGAATGCTTCCCAGATGATCATCAGTATAAAAATTACTCCGATAGTTATCGCAGCGCAGATAAGCAGGAATGCTATTACATCGTTGATATGCAGCATGACAAGCTGAATGCTGCGACGGATCGAATCAAACACCTTTCTCTCTTCAAAAACTGCAGCGGTATCGTAAAAAAAGGTGAGTATTACTATCGGGATCATGAACCCGATTGTAAGGGCGGTTACCATACCGATATCGGAGAGTCCTCCTATGAGGCTGAAGGTTACCATGACGAGAGTAACGATGAGCATGATGCCAAATATAATAATGATCTGGGGAAGGAGCACCCGGAAGTAATAACGAACCCCACCGGAAATCATTGTTCTGAGGTCCCCTTCATTGTTCCTGATTATCACCAGAAGACCTGTAGTGAAAAGGAGCAGCACTAAACCGAAGATCACCAGCAGCCTGCCGGCAAAAAAGGTTCCCGAGAGATTCAGGGTTAACCAGAGAGCAGCGGTCAGTATTCCCCCAATAATGCCAGGTATCCAGAGTGATGGTAATCGTGTAAGAAGGTTTAGTGCTTCTTTGAGTTCTGTGAGCGCCATTGTTACCGGTCCCTCGGCATAGCAACAATCTCCCGAACCTGGAGATCAAAGAAACTGGCTGAATGTGCCGGCCGGATCACGCAGACCGTGTCTGCACCGCTGTATGTGCCGCCAACTGCAATCACTTCCTCATTGATGCCAATGGCTCCCTGGTCAGCTGCCATCAGCACACACTCAACAGCAACTTTGAGACCTACTGCCACAACGCGACGAAGTGCCTCTGCGATCGCTTCGGTACGCGACCCACCTCCAACCTTTGGTGAGCGCGAGATTGCCCGCTCGAGTCCTGATAGTGCATGAGTACCGGTAACAATACGAACACCCTTTTTCTGTAATTGATCTGCGAGCTCTGCTGAAAACTCCCATTCCCCGGGTTTGGAAAATCCAACAACATGGGTTACCACTACGAGTTCAAGCCCTGATCTGTCTATCGCATCAAGAAAAACGTGAGCTGTTTTTCCTGAAGTGCTTGCAACTACAATTGTTTTGATTTTAAGTTCCTTTGCACGTTCGATGGCAAAACGCGCCGCATCCAGTGTATTCCCTTCTCCCGGTTTTTCAAAATAATAGATTTTTTTCTGGGTAAACGTCATAAGTACCTTTTAATAAGCAGGCATGAAAAACTTTGTCAGATGTGCTGCAGTAAAAAAAGCGATCAGTTTTTTCC
>DATMWO010000245.1:0-3465 GCA_035562475.1 Methanoregula sp. | reverse complement strand
TCTCCACACGAAACCAAGGGGTCCCTCCACATCTTAATAATGGTAGTAAAGATGTACCAATCTCAACATCATACTATTTTAATGGAAAAAATACCAAACAACATTAGATGAATCCTGAACATATTCAAACAATACCTGTTCGCGCAGCAATAATTACTGTTTCAAGTACGAGAACAAAGGAAAATGACACAAGTGGAAAGACTATCTGTGATATTTTAACATCGGCAAAAATTCAGATAGAGCACTATTCAATTGTATGTGACCGGATAGAAGCAATCCGTTCAGAGATTTATCTGGCATTAAAAAAATCCAACTGTGTAATTCTGAATGGCGGCACCGGTCTTACTCATGATGATTGTACAATAGAAGCTGTTTTACCGCTGCTCGATAAAAAAATCGATGGGTTCGGTGAGCTGTTCAGGATGAAAAGCTATCAGGAAATTGGCACTTCTTCAATGCTTTCCCGCGCACTGGCTGGCACTTGTCATGGCAAAGCAATCTTTTGCATTCCTGGCGCAACTCCTGCCGTCACCCTTGGTACTAAGGAACTTATTGTTCCTGAGATCGCGCACATTCTATCGCATGCAAATAAGATTTTATAATAGTTTATAACATCCCGTATCCCATCAGAAAATAATGTAATCTTGCAATCGGGATGGAAATACACAAATTTTTTTTTTTATCAAAACCTGCCCTTAATATTTTCACGGTCCTGATTTTCGTGAGGTTTACCGTTACCGGTTGACATGGAGGAGAGCGATGCGTTCAAGTATCAGGTCTTTTATTCGATCCCGACCAACCCCACCAAGCTCTTCTTCTGTGATACTGAACAGAATCATGAGCCTCGCTTCTTTGTCAGGTGTTATTTCATCCCATGGTTCGGTGACAAAATACATATGGTTTGAAAGGTCTTTCCAGATATCCTCATTTGCCGGATAAGAACAGACGAACATTCTATTCTCACCCTCTTGAATCCCGAATAATGCTGCTACCAGACACTGGCGGGATCCGGCCGCGAATAATAATGCTTCCATCTCAAATGAGTTGGATATCGGTCTCTCTGAAAAAAATGAGCGATGAGCATGTTCTAGTGCAGCGTCGGCATGATCCCGCCCCGCCAGTTTGTCAGCATCAAAACAGACAATATGCGTGGAATACGACCGTGCAATTGCTTGTATCATTCGAAGGAATGCATCACGGTCGTCAACGGTTACCTTAGCCTGCCGGATTTCGCATGTTACTGAAGGTGTTTTCATATACTCACCCGAAACGATTGAGTGTTGACTGACCTGAAGACGAGTTCATATCCTCATTTTTTAGAGGGAAAACTCCCTTTTTTCGCAGAATCTGATCAAATATCTGCTCTGCCACACCCAACCCCAGTAGCTTTGTCACCTCTTCTATTCCCCGGGTAAGTATCTCGTCCGGTGTTGTCATTCCGTTATTGAATAATCGTCTGGCCCGAACCCTTCCGATCCCACGTAACCGGATAAGTGGCAGCAACTCTCGCCGGGTTCCGTTTTTCATGCAAATTTCATATTCCCTCACGTTTGGATGAAAAGCCGATGCAAACATTCGCGCCAGTTCCGCGCTTGCATGCAGAAGCCAGGTAACACTTTCCACCATCCCATAAATATCTCCTGGCCCAACTGAATACCGCTCACAGATTTTTGTGTCCGATAACTCATCTGTCCAGTCAGAAAGAAGCATCGCTGTTTTTAGTGCACGGTAGTAAGCCTCTGCAGCCTCTTCATCTTGGGGCAGCATGATCCAGAGATCTTCCCCATTATCCTCTATCATACGGGTTAGTGCTGCGATGTCAGTATTCCGGACATAGAGTTTGGGCATATCCGGTGTACTACAAATTACCTGAATGAGACCCAGATCGGTATAAACTTCTTTCTCACGCAGGGTATTGACAATCATAGCAGCGCTCCGTGGATCGATATAGAGTTTTGAGACAAGCGTACCAAACTCTGTTGAACCGAGATGTTCTCCGACCTCTACTACCATATCTGAAGACACGAGAAATGCCAGTGCAGCATCCACAGCTCTCTGTATGAGGCGTCCCTGTCGATTTTCGTGAACATAGAATGTCCGGTTCATAAATGAGGTGAGCTCGTCACGGTTTTTAGCAAAACCGGATGCGATTAGGGATAGTATATGGGTGTAGAGTGCTGCAGGTTCAGCTATTTTAGAGTGCACTTCCTCTGGTGGAGCTTCGATATACCATTCAAAGAGCTCCTCTACCTGCCCTTGATCTTTGGCAATGAGAACTGCCTCACCATAGGGATCGAGCCGCGGACGACCGGCCCTCCCGGCCATCTGGTGATATTCGCTCGCCGGAATTGGCTGCATTCCCTCACCAGCAGTAAACCTATTGTAATCCCGGATGATCACACGCCGTGCAGGAAGGTTAAGTCCCGCAGCAAGTGTTGGGGTAGAAGAGATACATTTGATCAGGCCCTTCCGGAATCCTTCTTCTACAACCGAACGCTCAGGCCGGCCTAATCCGGCATGATGAAAAGCTGCACCCCTTGCTACGCAGGAAGCAAGTGACTTTCCCATATCCGTCTCTGAACTTCTCTGGATCTTCTCGGCATAGGTAACGAGTGCAGGATCTTCGCTTTTTATTGCCCCAGCAGCGCGTTTTGCAAATGCCTCAGCATTACGACGTGATGATACAAAGACAAGACATTGACCTCCTTCGGCTATCGTGTCAAGACAGAGGTTGAGATCATCGTAATTCTTTGATACCGCTTTTATGGAGCGGGTCTTGTCACGGAAATAAATGCAGTCATTGAAAAAGACCCCTTGTCTCAGGTCCACAGGGCGCCAGGTACTGGTCACAAGTTCCGCATCGAGCCAGCTGGCAAGTTTATCGGGATTTCCAATAGTTGCAGAAAGTCCGATAATCTGCATCGCGGGATTCCGGAACCGCATCTTGGCAATCACCATCTCAAGTGTCGGGCCACGTCCCAGCGAGTCAATCATGTGAACTTCATCGATGACCAGAAGGGTAATATCTGCAATCCATTGTGCATTGTTACGCAGGAGTGAATCAACTTTTTCACTGGTAGCAACAATAATATCATTTCTTCCCAACATATCATCGCGACGGTCAAAATCACCGGTCGCGATACCAACCCTAACCCCTTTATTACCAAACTCCTCAAACTTTTCACTTGCAAGTGCTTTGAGGGGGACGATATAGAGGCATTTCCCCCCGTTTGCGATAGCGTGGTGCATAGCCATTTCGGCAACCAGGGTCTTTCCGCTAGCCGTAGGGATAGCAACGAGCGCATTTTTCCCTGTAAGTATACCTTTCTCCACACATTCGGCTTGCGGGGGGTAAAGTTCTGAAATGCCAGACCCGGTATACTTCTGCTTGAGATTAGTCGGGATTGCCAGGTCCTGAATTTGCATTTTTTATCCTTTTAATAAACCCTTTAATATCCCATCAAA
>DATMWO010000244.1:0-2819 GCA_035562475.1 Methanoregula sp. | reverse complement strand
ATACATTACCGTTACCGAAAAAGATGTAACTGAAGGAAAGCCAGTTTCCGGTTAACCGGTCATTACACTGAATTCCCGCGAGGGACCGTGAGAATTATTGCTCATTTGTTTTTTTGAGAGTTATTTTGACTCTGGAGAAACGCACATGAGTCACGGACTCAGGCAAACATGACGAATAACCGTAAGCCTTTCAGGGTAATTCCTTTATTCAAAAGATGAAATAAAAGCACAGGTCGATGAAAGAGGAGGCAGTGCCAGCCCCCCCTCGCCGGTCCAGCACTTTAAGCGATGATGACCTATTACCTGGTATGGAGTCACCATATTTTTGGGGGAACTCAAAGAATCGGCGGTGACACTCCAGTTGTGTGTTCAAGGTTCTTTTGAACATTTTTGGAGAGCCGTTATTTTTTACTGGCAATCACCGATTGATAATAGAACTCGATATCCGAGGTGATATTCTCCCAATCAAATGAGTCAGCAGACTTAGTACAAGCATTTCGCATTTCCTTGTGGTGCAGGAGTGCCAGACACATTGTTTTGGCAAGATCTTCAGCAGACAAAGGACAGAGGAATCCGTTATTTTCTGTAATTAAATCACGGATCGCATTTGCCGGATGATCAACGGTCACAACCGGGATCCCGCATGCCAGTGCTTCAAGCGCGGAAATTCCAAATCCCTCCCGTGTTGAAGGAAGGACAAATACCTTTGAGGATTTTAATTGAGCCATGAGATCATCGTGATTCGGATAAAACCTGCACAAATGAATGCTGTCATGTATTTTTTTTTCATCGATAAGGTGTTTGAGTTTTAGATATTCCGGGCCTTCCCCGATTATTAAAACACGAATATCCGAAAATTCAAGCCGAAGCAATGCAACTGCATGTATGAGCAGGTTAGCATGTTTTTCTTTGATGAGTCTTCCTACAAAAATAATATCCCATGTTTCAGAAGAGGGCGAGATCAATCTTATCCTGCCGAGATCAATTCCATTGGGAATAATATGAGTTTCATGGCATGTCCCCAGATTCTTAAGGTTTCTCGCAGTAGTTTTCGAAACAGCTACATTTTCTGAAGTGAGCCGTGCAACCTGTCGTTCAGTAATTTTCCCCACAAATCCTTTCCATCCAAGATATTCATACCAGTAGTCACCCCATACTTCATGCCAGGTAATTACAAGGGGGATTTTTTTTAATTTTGAAAAAATTTTTGCAGAAAAACAGGAAAAATAGGGAAACTGCTGGCAATCTATGATATCAAATTGTTCCTTTAACAAGGGTGAGATGAGGCGTATGCTGAAATAGAGTGCCTGCCAAATGGTCCTCCTGCCACCGAAATAGAGTTTTTGAGCGGGACAGACACCATGCAGGAACACACCCTCGCGGACGAGGATATCTTCACCTTCCCAGAATTTCATCCCGAAAATATGCACGTCATGCCCACGGTGAGTGAGCCGGGTTGCAAGTTCCCAAACGCGTTTTTCCACACCGCCTTTAACAAAGGGATAGATAACATCGTAGACTAGGGCGATCTTCATCGTGCAAACCTATACTGGATAATTGTTCTCATTGAGGAGCATCATACTCTGGAACACGGCGAAGAGAAATATCTGTATTCCGCTGACGATTAATACAAGAGAAAAAATTGCAGTGGAGATTTCTGAAAGATATCCGAAATCCGTCAAGACCCAGTTGAGGAAGATATTGAAACCGAGCAGAAGTCCTGCAAAAATTAATAAAAATCCCAAAACAAGAAATATTTCCAGGTTGTGGTATTTCATCAGGAATTCAATAAAACCCTGCTTCTTGTCATATCCATGGATTACTGAATAGGTCTTCATCAGGAATCCCGAAAGGACTACCTGAATACCGCCAATTACCAGAATTGCCCCAAGAATTAACGTGTGAAGATGAGATGATTCGATATCCCCGTTAACAGAAAAAAATGCCATGAGCAAAATCCCGATAAGGGAGAACAAAAATCCCGGTACAGCAATAAAAGGCAGGGGCTTCATCAGGAGGACGAAACGGATGTGGCGCCAACCGTCAGCAAAACTGTGTAATTTGGAAGGTGTCAGCCGCGGGTAATAGGAGATTGGCACCTCTTCGATGTGCAGTCGTTCTTTTGATGCCATGACAAGCATTTCTGAAGCGAATTCCATTCCCCCTGTAGAAAGGGGCAACCGGTTAAGGGCTTCGCGGGTGATCGCGCGAAATCCGCTGTGGGTATCAGAATAATGAGTATGAAAAATGAAGTTGAGCATCCAGGTGAGAACCGGGTTTCCGATATACCGGTGAAGCCCATCCATAGAACCCTTATGGATTGTCCCTTTGAATCGCGATCCAATGACAAAATCAGCTCCATTCTTTAAGGGAGCTAGCAGTAGGGGAATTTCGAGAAAATCATACGTGTTGTCTGCATCGCCCATAACAATGAAACGACCCCTTGCGTTTTTGAATCCGGTAAGATAGGCATTTCCGTATCCGCTTTTTTCCGGCCTGATAACACGCGCACCAAGAGATTCTGCTATCGTTCCAGTTTGATCACTTGACGAATCAGCAACAACAATCTCACCGTTAATGTTGTTTTCATGGAACACTTTCTGTATCTTTGTGATGCATTCCCCAATAGTACGCTCTTCATCGAGGGAGGGGAGTATTACCGAAACATCAAACTCATATCCACTTTCAGAATGTGTGTCCATTATTTGTCCATAAGGGATTTTTTTCTGAAATGATAAATACCGATGATTTGTAAAGTGAGGTTATTTTTTTTCAAACCTTAATGTGTGAGGAAATAACCATATGATGATATCTTTCCT
>DATMWO010000243.1:0-3535 GCA_035562475.1 Methanoregula sp. | reverse complement strand
ACCTGGTACCCCGTATCTCCCCTGCGCTTAAGGGGATAGTGATGTAGTACCTGCTGGGAGTTTATCGCAGTTCGGAGCAGCACGAAGCGACCTGGACAAAACCCCGGTTGGGTGTTCAATCGTTATGGTACTATTTCTCTGAAGCCTGATTCATTGAAAGGCAGAGACAAAAGTCCTGTCCCCCCAATGGCCCTGCGTTGAATGCGAACGTGACCGATTCCCGTTCCAGGGGTTATCCCATGCAGGGAAAGCCACAGCGGCGGGGGACAAAACCCCCTTAAGCGTTCAGGTTTTTTTTAAAAACGCATGGGGGACAGGGATTTATTTTGAACTATCAGTCCCGGAGATCTTTGGGGTGGAAACCGAATCAGTGCCAAAACCGGTTCAGTACCTGTCTGATTCTTTTCGGGCCCGTCCGTTCTCTCGCAATAACCGTACAAGGACAGGTGCCCTTGTCTCTCTCGTAATAAACGACAACGACTGGTTGTCCTGGTTCCTGTACCGAAACCCGAAAGATTACTCGGGGTTCACTTCACTCTGGTGATGGTAGATAAAAGATTTTATAGACGAAAACTCCCTGATAAAATCACCGGAACGGGGAATGTACACATCTGCACCATCGCGACGGGCCTTGTCGATAAGAGGATCTTTTCCTCTTCCGGAATAGATAATGAACAACCCTTTGTATCCGGTTTCCCGTGCAGCCTGGACAAATACCCCGCCGTTCATGACCGGCATCCGGTAATCAGAGATGACGACTTCAATCGGGTGATTTTTTAATATCTCAACAGCATCCCGAGCATCCAGGCATGCGGTCACGGCAAAATTCCCGCTGTCGGTAAATGCCATCTGCATCAGGTCGAGCATATCGGCATCATCATCAACAAGAAGAACCGGGATCATGGCAAAGCCTCAATACCAGATGGATGTTTCAGTTTCTTGCCGGTATGGGCCGGGTGCACCCGGAAACACTCGAGCGGGACCTGGATCTCAAACCGGGCACCTTTCCCCGGCACGCCGGTTTCCTGTATGGTCAGGCCGGTGATGGAAAGGATCTCTTTTGCCAGGAACAGTCCCAGTCCCCGGTTCCGCATCATACCGGGTTCGAAAATCTCTGATTTCATTTCTTCCGGTATGCCTATTCCATTATCCCCGATAATTACCTTCAGTCCGTGGTCATCTTTTACGCTGGTGACAGAAATTTCCGTTACGTGCTTTCCATGGATGCCGGCATTTTCAAAAATGTTTTTGAAGACCCGGGTGATCTGGGGATCGGCATAGATCTCCCACTCCCCGACATCCGACGTAAACCTGACGGTATTGGGATCAATCCATTCCGTGACTTCGTTCATGCAGTCCTTTAAGGTAATCCATTTCGGAGGATTTATGCCAAGATCCTTGTAATCCCGGGTGAACTTGACCAGTTTCCCGATCGCCTTGGTTGAGGAATCCATGCGGTCCAGGTACTCGAGAAGGGTGGTATCCTTTGCCAGGGCTTTGGATTTGTCAAGATATCCCAGCAGCACGGACACCTTGTTGAGGATATCATGCCGGGTGAGGCTTGATAAGAGGTTTAACTTCCTGTTCACCTGCCGCAATGCTTCTTCTGCTGATTTGCGCTCGGCAACATTAAGGTGCGTCCCGGTCATGCGGAGGGGTTTTTTTGCTTTATCCCATTCCGTTACCATGCCGCGGTCAAGCACCCAGACCCAGTGTCCGTCTTTGTGCTTCATGCGTGATTCGCAGGCAAAATCCGCAGCTTCTCCGGAAAAGTGCTTCCGGAGTAATTCCTGGGATTTTTGCAGGTCGTCAGGATGGGTCAGGGACGTCCAGCTCGTGATGGTGACCGGGGAGAGCTCCTGCACCGTGTAGCCGAGGATATCAGCCCACCGCTCATTGATGACCATCTCGCCGCTCTGCACCCGCCAGTCCCACAGTCCTACACCGGATCCCTCGATTGCGAGCTTGAGCTTCTACTCGCTTTCCCGTAATGCCTCTTCGCTCTTCCTGAGCTCCGTGATGTCGCCGATAAGCCCGGTAATGCCGGTTATTTTCTCTCCTTCAAGGAGGGGCTGGGCAATAATCCGGCCCCAGTGAACAGTCCCGGATTTGTCCAGCATCTCAAAGTCACTCGGGCTGAGGTTTCCGGCCTGTGCCTCTTTTAATTTCTCGCCAAGGATATGCCGTTCCTCAGAGGGTACGAGCGTATAGATATATTTGCCAATCAATTCCGTGGCGGTATACCCCAGCACCTGCCGGATCACCGGGCTCACATAGGTGAACCGTCCTTTGGTGTCCGTGGTAAATATGATATGACTGATTCCCTCCACCAGTGCCCGGTGTTTCTCTTCGGATTTTCTGACCAGGTATTCTGCCTTGCGCTGTTCGGTTACATCGGAGAGGACACAGACAAATCCGCTTGGCCTGCCCGTATGGTCAGGCATGGTTGAAACGCTGACTTCTGCACAGAACGCGGTGCTGTCTTTTGAGATCAGCCGGCATTCGTAATATTTTGAGAACCCTTTTTCAAGCGTCTTTTTTAAATGTTCCCTGCTGTTTTTTAAGTCGTTGGGGGTCACATAGTCAAAGAAATTTTTCCCTGCCAGATCCGTGGTGGTCCGGTATCCCAGCATTTTTGCCGCCTGGATATTTCCCAGCTGAATGATACCTTCAAGATCCAGCACAAGAATACCATTCGGGGAGGTTTCAATGATAGTACGGTAGTGCAGTTCACTTTCCACAAGCGCATCATCGGCTCTTTTCAGGGCGGTTACATCGGAAACAACAAACAGGCCATAGATGAATTTCCCCTTTTCACTCATGTGGGGTGAGGCTGACAGGCGTGTATAGGCCGGAGTATCATCCTTTTTGAGAAACACGAGATCAAAATACTCGTTGCTCCCGGTCCGTATCCGGGCGAGTTTCTCTTCAAGATAAGCCCGGTCATTTGCAGCGGTGCAGGAAATGATGGATTTTCCCAGCATCTCTTCTCCGGAATAACCGAGAATTTCACCCATTTTATGGTTTACAAACGTTGTGTTGCCGTCAGCATCAAACGTCCATATGCCTTCTTCTGCCAGTTCGATCAGGGTCTGGTATTTCCGTTCACTGTCTTCAAACGCATTCCGGACTTCCCGGTGACTTTTTATCTCTTTTTTCAGGTTTGTTGACGTCTGGGTTAATTCCTTGGTGCGATCCTGAACGGTCTTTTCCAGATCCCGCTGGTATTGTTTGATCTCGGTGATGTCATCGAGAATGATCAGGATGCCCCGTTTCCCGTTCTCCAGGATGCTGGGGACAAACTTTGCCCGGAAAGACCAGGTTTTCCCCTCCCTGTTCACCTCAATCTCTTTTACGATATCTTTCCCCTGCGTACATTCTTTGAGGATGCTGTCGCTGTCAGGAAGGGATAAGAGCTGCAGGCCTGCTTTGTCAACGGATTTTCCTATTACATCTTCGGAAGCCTTCTTTTCAAAATTCAGCACATGCTCATTGACATAGGTAATAATAAACTCATCATCAAGCACGAAGAGAT
>DATMWO010000242.1:0-4735 GCA_035562475.1 Methanoregula sp. | reverse complement strand
GGCCTTGTGCACATCGAGTGCTCCAGCAGGGCTGTCTATTGCTGGAACGGAGGGAACGATGAACTGGCCGGGTTACTTTCGCATCTCACGGGATTTGGGGAAAGGTCATTGAAAAGCACCGTTCACCCGCAGCGAAATGTTCGGGAGATCCGGGGATGTATTCCCGGCGAAGCGGTCTATGTAAATGGCATCGTGATCGGACGGGCCACAGAAGATGTCGTCGTCCTCCGGAGCAGGGGAGGTCTGGTTGAACCCTGTTCCGGCCTGGAACCTAAACCCCATGGTCTTGAGAAGCTCGCATTGAACCAGAGCATCGATATCAGTACCGCGTGGTGCAAGAGTGGTCCAATCCGGTCAGCAGCACCGCACACGAACGGGAAGGCACCGGGCAGCGGGCGTGTTCTCGTGATCGATCACTGTGGACACGAGATCTACTCGAGGATGCCGGAAGACTGCTGCGGTCTGCTTGCGATCGGGGATGATACGACTGCAGTGTGCGGGCATATCTGCACCCATCGCGGTATTCCGGTGCTGGGAATTGTCGATGGTGACCAGGACGCGATCATCCCTTCGGCTTTTGCACCCGGCTCAGTAGTTGTAGAGGTGCTTCGTGAACGTGATGACGATGTCGGCAGGGAGATTGCAAAAAAAGTGCCGGATGTGCAGGTTGTCTGGGATGAATGGGTTCAGGAGATGCTGATTTATCTCAATAAACGGGTGCGTGTGATCATTGACCAGAGGCAGGACGTTTGATGCGATGCGCCGAGTGCAAGGGAAAAGGTATGTGTGGGCTGCCCCGCTGTCCCATAGTGAGCCGGTTCCATGCCCAGGCAGCCATGAAACCTGCGAGCAGTTACCAGGGGAGCTCTCCCTCTGTCTTCATCGGGAGTTATGGCTGGCCGGATATGCATGGCGGGCCACTCCTCATCAATGACAGCGACAGCCCCCCGGACTGGCTTGCTCAGAAGTTCGGGATGGAAGAGATAGTAAGTCTCCGTGCCCGAACGATCCGCGGGAGATCTGCACTTCATCCGGTCGCCGGCAACCTGCAGGAGATCGCTCTTTCCACCATTCCGCTGGATGTGGATGTAGTGTTTGAAAAACCGGTCACATTCAGTCTGAATTTCGACGGGACGATTGCACCTGTCGGGTTCACCGGTCCGGTAAAAAAAATGGAGGTTCTTGGCAATGCAAGGGTGGAACGGGTTGTTGAGCGGATCATCTCGGATACCGATATGGGTGCAACTGATGCCTGTTGTGCGCTCAGGGAATCGGCAATCGATGTGTACCAGATTGCAAATCTTATGACCGCAGGACTGCTCGGCAAACGGCGAACCTTCGTTCCGACCCGGTGGGCTATTACTGCCATCGATGATACGCTTTCCATCCAGCTCAAAAAAGAGATCGCACGCTATCCCCCGATTGAAGCGATACGTCTTTTTACCGGAGAAATTTTTGGCAACAGGATTGTCTGTATCCTTGTCCCGGGCGACTGGAAGTACGAAATGATCGAGATTTGGGGGCGCCGGACACTCTGGGCAGGGGAAGAAGAGGTTATTGTGCAGGATCAGGAGGGCATGACAAAAAAGGGATATTCCCCGATATCAGGTGCTTATTACTCCGCACGGCTCGCTGTCTCTGAATACCTTCATCGTGCCCGCCGGTCTGCCCGGGTTATTGTCGTCCGGAGTATCTCAAGCGATTACTGGGCTCCGCTTGGGACGTGGGTGATTCGTGAAGCTACCCGAAAGGCAATGACCCATCCCCCCGTCACCTGCGAGTCTCTTGATGCTGCTGTCAACCAGGCATCTGCCATTCTTGGATCTGATACCTGGGTACATCACAGCCTCCTGATCCCCGAGCTCCGCACGCAACGGACACTTTCTCACTTCTGATATGCCTGTGCAGATTTCGCCTGCCGCTGGTACCGCTCCCTGATACTTTCGAGCGTTTCAACATCAGTTATATTCTTATCATCCCTGATCCGGATAAATCTCGGGAAACGGAGGGCAAACCCGCCTTCATAGGTCGGGCTGACCTGGAGTTCTGCATATCCCACTTCAAACACCAGGTCGGGCTCAAACGATACTTCTTTTCCGGATTTTTTAATGACCCGGTCTTTCAACAGGTCATAAACCTCACCAAGCTGCTCATCGGAAAAGCCGGTTGCAACCCGGCTGAGGGCAATGAGTCTGCCCTGGTCCTGGCATGCAACGAGAAAAGAACCAAAGATATGTGCCCGTTTCCCTTCGCCCCACTCCCCGCCGATCACTGCAAGATCGAGCGTATCAACATCGGGTTTGATTTTTATCCAGTTTTTCCCCCGCTGGCCCGGGGAATAGGGAGAAGCCGGCACCTTGATCATAATTCCCTCATGCCCTGCTTCGAGAGCGTCTTTGTAAGTCTGTTCGATTTCCCGCGGATCGCTGCTGACTACCTGGGGGGCAACATACCCGTTCACTACACTCTCGAGGCGTTGCCTGCGCTTTTCCAGCGGGAGATCTATGAGGGTCTCCCCATCTAGATAAAGGATGTCAAAAACATTGGGCACCATCTCGATGGCATCCTGTGCTTCCGCGATATCGTGACGGCGCCGGAACCGCCTGAGCACCGACTGGAACGGCATGGGTTTGCCCTCTTTGATAGCAATTACTTCACCATCGAGGATCACATCGTGTGCAGTTGAAGTTATCAGTTTCTCAATCACGTCCGGGAGGGCTGCAGTTACATCTTCGAGCCTGCGGGAATACAGCCGGGCCCAGTTGCCTTTTTTGTGAAACTGGAACCGGGAACCGTCATATTTGAACTCGGCGGCAATCTGGCCGTGCTCCTGGATCATATCCGGAATTGTTCCCTGCTGGGCAAGCATCATCCGTACCGGGTGGAAGAGCGTTATGCGAACCTCCCGTAAAGCGTCAGGTCCCTGTCTGGCGAGCCGTGCGACCTCACCCGCATCGTTTAACGCCTGCATCGCATGCTCAACAAGTGCAGAATCCACGGAAAATGCCCTCGCAATTGCGTCTCGCACGCTGCCTTCCCCGACACCGATCCGGAGTTCTTCGAGCATGATCCTGGTAAGATATCTCCCTTCAAGCGGGTGGGCATTACCCAGTAACCGGCGGACAGCCAGCAGTTTTTCCCGCTGCGATTTTTTCCCCTCCATTTCGGCGATCGTGATCAGTTCGGTATACACGCGGACGAGATCGAGGTCTTCATGGAAAAACGTTGTCTGCGATTTTATCGAAAGCAGTTCCTCTACGGCACGTCCGGCATCTCCCGTAACGGTAATTTTCTCGATTACCTGTTCTTTTTTCATGCCAGCTACATAACCGATTGCTTCATAGAGCAGATTTGGCCCGATACCAAGTTTTTTTGAGCTCCAGTCCGGGAAAATCCTGCCCATCACAAACCGGACAAAGACCGGGAGCTCTTCCGGTGTCAGGGTGGGGAGAACACGGCTGATGTAATCAATCATATCGAGACGCCCGGACGTCCCTTCCAGGTGTTCACAGGCCCGGGAAAAGTCCATAAAGAGCATGAAAGTTCTCGTTTGTGATGTTGTCCAAGCACACGCATTAACGTTTTGATACTTTTTTTGAAATGAAATGACCAGATATCGCCAGATTTTTAAAAAAAACAATTTTGTATCATGATTACCTGATCTTTAAGGTCAACAAATTTATTACCCGCAAGCGTGATTTTGTAGTATGGACGAGGAGTGCCAGCCCAATGCGATCGTCAGGGTAAAACTCAACAAGCTGAAAAAGGATTTTTTCGATTATATTGAAAAAAACAATGATAAAATCGATGCAAATGTTCCTGTTTTTTACGGTCAGGTTGTTGACACCCTCGAAAAAACCCTTCCGAATGTCAACGATGATATGTACGACCATTTTATCGACAGTATCACCCTGCGGGTGCTTGAAAAGAGTGCCATGTCCAAAGATATCACGTATGTCGAGAAGCTGTTCGATTATGCAGAACGGAACAAGCGCAGGAAAACCGGAAAATCGCTCTTCGACATTGTGCTCGGGATAAAGATGATCAACCTCGGCAAATATGCCGATGCGATTGAACAGTTAAAAAAATACCGGAATGTTGACGTTCTCATCTGCCCGGCACTGGCGTACTGTTATTTTGCCCGTTCTCCCCAAAAGGGAGGAGATATGGACCAGGAAGAACCCGCCCGGGGACCCACGCCGTCGGAACTTGCCGCCCGTGAGCAGATGATCGAGCTCGTCCGCTTAAATCCTCCCATGAACCGGCTCAAAGAGCTGGGTATTGGCGATGACCCCGGGATCAACAAGATCTTCTGGTTCATGTTAAAACAGGCGATTGCATGGTTCCCCGAAGAACGGGGATTTTTACAGATAGGAATCGAGAAGGCGTCAAGTGATGGGAAGCGTGACATCCGGGAGGAACTCCTGGGGATGGCAATTGAGCGGTTCTTCGATGATATGTACTTCCTTCGTGAGCTCTACAAGCTCAAGCTCGAGAAACGTGACGCCGGAGGCGTGGCGGGAGTAGTCAAGCAGATGACCCAGCAGTATCCCGATGAGCTTGAACCAATCTATTACGGGCTCAAACTGGCAATCATCACTACCAGGGAAGATGTGTTTGACAGGTTCAGGAAACTGGCGGTGAGTAAAAACTTCCCGCAACACGCTCTCGCACTCCTCGATTTCGGGTTTGAGCTGATGAGCGGCAAACACTATGAGGCACATGCCTGCCTGGA
>DATMWO010000241.1:0-8744 GCA_035562475.1 Methanoregula sp. | reverse complement strand
ATGGTTAACAGAACCTTTAATGACGGGTTTGATATAAAAAAAGAGATGCTTAAAAATAGTGAAGATCTCAAAGAAAAATTATCCACTTTTATTAAGCAAACAGTACGTGATCAGTTTAAGAAAGATGGCATTGTGATTGGTGTATCAGGAGGAATTGATTCTGCAGTAATTGCGGCTCTTTCCGTTGATGCTCTAGGCCCTGAGAGGGTATACGGCCTAATCCTTCCTGAGAAGGAATCGGCTCCTTCCAGCAGGGAACTGGGGATAGATCATTGTAAAGCGTTAAAAATCAGGTATGAGGAAGTTCCGATCAACCCCATGCTTGAAGCATTCAATATCTATACCAAAAAAGAATCACTGATCCGCGAGTTGTTCCCCGAGTATGATCCGGCATATCATACCACATCATTGTTGCGCCCCTCAATGATGGCATCTGCGGAAATGCTCAATATACCCTCGCTTATTCTGTTGAAAAACGGAAAAACTATCGGCACAAAACGGTTGACCGCACAACAGTTCTTTACCGTTCTCAGTCTCCAGAATGTGAAACAGAGAACACGGATGATTGTTGAGTACATGCATGCTGAGAAAATGAATTATGCCGTCTGTGGAACTACGAATAAAACTGAATCGCTCACAGGATTTTTCGTAAAGTATGGAGACGGGGGAGTTGATCTGGAACCTATTGCAAATTGCTATAAATCACAGGTCTATAAACTTGCAGAATTATTGCATGTTGACAAAAGGATCATAGCCCGGGCACCAAGCCCGGACACCTGGAGTCACTACACATCGGACGAAGAAATTTCCATGAGGTTACCCTATACTATCCTCGACCAGCTTTTATATGCTGATGAAAACCATCTGCCTACAGATATAGTTCAAAAAAGCACGAAACTGAGTGAACGACAAATTGAATTGGCATATAAACATATTTTCAGCCTGAAGAATGCTGCCCGCTTTATACAAATACCTCCTCCAGTCTATCTATCATAACTCTTACGAGAAATTACCGATAAAGGAATCCTCCTTTTTTTGGTATTTTCCTTTTTAAAATAAATGGGGAAGAACATACCCTAAAAAAACAACGCAACTTTACTTTTCTTAACATCAGGAGATCTAATATAAATTGCCGTACCATAGTACGGTGATGAAGCAGATAGCCCTGTATGGAAAGGGAGGCATCGGGAAATCAACCACCTCGGCGAATCTGTCCGCTGCACTTTCCCTTCAGGGCCTGGATATCATGCAGATCGGATGCGACCCCAAACGGGACAGCACACGGATGTTGATGCATGGAACATTCATTCCCACTGTCATGGATCTGGTCCGTGTACGGGGTGAAGCCGCCCTCTCTCTTTCAGATATTGTATATACCGGTTTTAACGGGGTACGGTGTGTTGAGGCGGGAGGACCGGAACCGGGTGTCGGGTGCGCCGGAAGAGGGATCATCGCCACGTTCCAGCTTCTTGAGAAATTCGGAGCACTCAGGGGGGATGTCATCGTATATGATGTTCTTGGAGATGTCGTCTGTGGCGGATTTGCCATGCCCATGCGTGAGGGTTATGCTCAGGATATCTATCTCGTTACCTCCGGGGAGTTGATGTCGCTGTACGCTGCGAATAATATCTGTAAGGCGATAAAACGCCTTTCCTCAAGGACAAAAAGCACGTGCCGGCTTGCCGGGGTTATCTGTAATGCAAAGAACCAGCCTCGCGAAGAAGAGCTCGTGAGTGAATTTGCGAAGCGGGTGAACAGTTCGCTTATACAATATATCCCCCGGGATCGAGTTGTGCAGCTTGCAGAACTCAACCGGAAGACAGTGCTTGAGTATGATCCGCACTCTGATCAGGCAGAACAGTACAGGTCCCTTGCAGCACGTATTATGAAAAACACCCGGTTCTCTATCCCGACCCCTCTTGAAATTGATGACCTCGAATCCCTTGCCATTGAATATATCTAGGTACGGGGGGTGCACGCTTACCGGAGCACTCTCGGTGACGACCCATGTACGGGATACCGTTACCATAATACACGGGCCGAAAGGGTGCACCCACCATAATTTTTCTCTTTTACATGCAACGGGGTTTGATAACGACCAGATCAACATGCCGGATTTGATCTCAACGGGGTTGTCCGAAAGTGATATTATTTTTGGTGGTGAAGCGGCCCTCGATAGGACTCTTGATGCGGTTGCAAAGCGACATCTCGGCGCTGTTTTCGTTCTTTCGACCTGCATTGTTGACACTATTGGTGATGATGTTGCAGCTCTCTGCCGGAGGGACCGTGGAGTACCTGTTCTCCCGGTTCCCAGCGGGGGATTCCTTGGGGGCACTTTCCAGAATGGCGTGAATAATGCCCTCAATGCCCTCGCTGATACCGCTGAACCCTGCACAAAGGGCTGGTGCGTGAATATTATCGGTGAAAAAAATCTCGAATATGAAGTTGAAGAGAACTATGCAGAAGTTTCCCGGTTACTTGCCGCACTCGGTATCTCCGTAAATCTGCGGTTCGTGCGGGACTGTTCCCTGAGTGACATAACCCGCCTTGGTGCAGCGCGGCTCAACATTCTCCGTGACGATGATCTGCGTCCTGTCGGAGAACGGCTTCACCAACGATTTGCTACACCTTTTATTCCATCCTTTCCGGTTGGACTTACCGGAACAATCGGCTTTCTTGAATCGGTTGCAGATAGTTTTGGTGTGAAATACCTGCGAGCCGTACACGAGGAAAAAGTCCTGCAGGAAGAGATCCTTACGGAATTTAGGGATATAACCGGTACCTCCATAGCATTTGATCCTGCCCTTAAGGATTCTGATACCTTCAGGCTGGCCTGCGAAATTGCTGACGTGATCGATATTACGATAGATCGTGACGGATGCAGGGTTCCCCTGGAGATATCACCCCCCGTGGGGACAACCGGTGTCATGCGGATGCTCCACAGGTGGAGGCGTGCAATCCATGCCTGAGTGCGAAAATCCCCTCTGGCCATGTGCTATGACCGGAGCTGCGGCATGTCTGGCGGGTTTTGATGGTATAACTGTGGTGATCCATGGGTCGAGCGGATGCTACTTTTATCCTGCAACGCTCCTCCATGTTCCCCTCCATGGCACCTTTATCATGGAGAACGAGGTAATTTTCGGTTCAGAGCAGCGACTTCATGAAGTGCTTGACGGGCTTTGTGCGAAGAACAAAAAGATTGCTGTGGTTATGACCTGCGTCCCCGCAATACTTGGTGAGGATGTACGATCGATGCTCAAAGAGTACGATGTGATCCTTGTTGACAGCCCGGGTTTTTCGGGAGATGTAGAGTCAGGATATAAAAAGGCACTCTCCGTTCTTGCGCCGTCGGTTGATCCTGGTGCAGAAGGGATAAATATTGATGGTGCCTGTCTTTTCGATCCATTTTCCTGCGGCAATGTGCGCGAAATTGAGCGGTTGCTGCGCTGTGCATCAGTACCCGTAGGCACTGTTTTTTGTTCGGACCGGCTTGAGCGTGTGGGGCATGCTGCCGGGTATACAATGGGAACAAACACGGATTTTTCCAGTGGTGTCGGAACGTGGCTTGGAGGCACGCTCGGGTTTGAAGAGATACGTGCTACCTTTAAGAAAATTGCCATGGTATATCCGGAAGCAGATATCAGCCCGGTTAACGAAGAAATTGAGCGGGAAGATGAAAGAATTGTCAGGGCATGTGATAAATATCTCCGCAGGTTCAATCCTCCTCAGGCAATAATTTTCGGTGGTTTTTCGTATGCAACATTTGCAGCGAGAACCCTGAAGCATTACCTTGATGCAGATATCCTGTATGTTGGTTCCCGCAACGAACCAGGTACCTCTTCCTATCCGGGTGAGCACGTGCAGGGTTTTTCCCGGGTAACGTCACTTATCCGGCAGTTTAATCCTGATCTCGTCATAGGGTCATCGTTTGAACGGTCTGTGGAAAGCAGGGCGGCTTTTGTCGGCCTTACTCCCCCACTCAGGGGGATGGTGAAGCTGGCCCCGCATTCTGTCGCAGGTATTACCGGCACCCTATCCTTTGTCGAGAATGTCCTGAATGCATGCATGGACCGGGAAAAATAACAAAGAAAACGTTTCAGGACATTTCCGATTGTCGTTGCCATCCCCAGAAATAACCTTGTTATCACTTTCACCCCGCGCAGGCTGATGGATTATATACCCATAATCCCAACGCCGTAGTACGACAGAAGGTGGTCGTGTATGATGGAAAAAGCAGGATATCTCCAAAGGACCGGAATCAGGGCATTTGACCATGACGGGGTCATGCACGAAGTAATCGAGATACATATCCATGGTCTCCGATATGCAGTTCGCAGAGACGGTCTAGCTGGTGCCATTACCGGCCGGGTATTTGTCCAGGTCGAAGAGCTGACCCATAACTGGAATTATTATCTGGGATCCACCAGCGGTCTTGCCCAGATCTCCGTGTCAGGAAAAGCCCTGAATATAGATCTTTTCAATGACGGATGTTTCACTGTTTCCCTCAGAGCACTCCGTAACGTGATGTACGGAAAAGAGCGGCATGCTTTCATCATGAAAATACCGGAACAGACCCTGCAGCTGTACAGGTCGCGAAAAGTATCCCAGGATCAGAAACGGATATCAGCAACAGTCTAATCCTGGGTGAACAGATATTTGCACAAATCGTACAACATTAATAGTCCTGCAACAGATGATCCTGAGTAAAGAGAGAGTTACCTTTTTTTTATGAAAGGGAACATCTTGTGCAACAACGCATGAAGGGGGCGGGAACCATGGCAGATACGGAGCATTTTTACCAGGACCTTGTCGAGTCGTTGAAGGATCTTATCGTCAAGTTCAGTCCGGAGGGTCGTCTTCTTTATGTAAATTCTGCATACTGCGATATCCTCGGGAAAACCCGGGAGGACCTCATCGGCAGCGTTTTCATGCCCGTTACCGGTGAACGTTATTCTGATGTTATTGCCACGCAGATGACCAAACTTTTCCGCCCCCCCTTTTCCTGTACTGTTGAACAGTGGATACATACCCCCATAGGTATGCGATGTATCAGCTGGTCGGCGCATTCGATTCTTGAAAATGGGACTACGGTTCTGGCAATCGTTGCATCCGGTCGTGATATCACCCGAATCAAACATGACCAGAAGGCAACTAAAAAGAAAGATGACGAGCTGATGTTCGTTCTTGAGAGTGGGAATCAGATGTACTATTCCCATAATCCTGATCATGTGGTGACATTCGTCAGTCCGAGAATACGCACACTCCTGGGTTGCCGTCGGTATGCTGGAAAACGCGTGTGGACCGATTACCTGACCGATAATCCGGTGAATGCCGTGGGCCTTGAACGAACGATCAGGGCAATTTCATCCGGGAGACGGGAACCCCCTTACCGGCTTGAGATTAACGGGAAGGATGGACGCATCATCTGGGTTGAAGTCAACGAGATTCCGGTTGTAAAGAATGGCAAGACCGTCTCGATTGTGGGCTCCATAGTGGATATAACCGAGAAAAAGCTGGTGGAGGAAGCAGTAGCAGAGGCTGAAGATCTCTTCAGGGATTTCAGTGTCAAAAAACGCACTGAGACTCACGTCTCCTCTTCTGGCACGAAAGGGCCGGTTAATTATTTCAGGTATATTATATCAGGCGGCTCAGAAGAGGATGAGGATGAAGAATTTCCTGAACTTCCCAAAGACTTAAAAAAACTCATCCGGGACTAAAATCCGTGGTTTTGGCAGGGCTCGCGGTGCAACGGTGAAAAAGGATAAAGAACCAGTCCAGCCCCAGTCCCCTCCGTGATCATAGCAAAAAAAATTCTACCGATCTGGATAGATTACATTATACGAAAAAAATTACTTTCCTCTCTTCACGCACTCGGCGATATACGATCCTGCCTTTGTTGTCCGTGCCGTACCGCCCATATCCTTTGTTACCACTCCATCTTTTATGCTCTGCTCGATGGCAGTGACAACCGCAGCAGCAGCTTTGTGCTCCCCGATATGATCGAGCAGTAATGACCCGGCCCAGATCGTGGCGATGGGGTTTGCCACACCCATATTCCTGTACTTCGGTGCTGAACCATGAATAGGCTCAAACATCGAAGTGCCCTTCGGATTGATATTTCCTCCCGGTGCAAGTCCGAGCCCGCCCTGGATCATTGCACCGAGATCGGTAATGATGTCCCCAAACATGTTGGGGGTGACCACGACATCGAACCACTCAGGGTTTTTAACAAACCACATGGTAATGGCATCAACGAAGGTGAATTCGGTTGTTACCTCGGGATACTTTATTTTCGTTTCTGTGAAAACATCCCGCCACAGTCCGTACACTTCCGAGAGCACGTTGGCCTTGTCGACTGAAGTGAGCTTCTTCTTCCGTGCCTGAGCAAGGTCAAAAGCATAGGTCTGGACCCGGCGTGACCCCTCGCGGGTAATCACCCCGATCTGGTAGGCAATTTCCTCGGCATCACTCTCCACGTCAAGGCCGAATTTAACACTGTACATCTCGCGGGCAACGTTCAGTTCCTTCTTCTCGTGCTTCTTAAACCGCGATCCGATTCCCACATAGAAGTCCTCGGTGTTCTCCCGGACTACGACAAAATCGATATCATCAGGAGTCTTGTTTGCTAAAGGCGTTTCAACCCCGCTCAGGAGCTTTATGGGACGGAGGTTGACGTACATGTCGAAATGGAAGCGGAGCGCAAGGAGAATACCTTTTTCAAGGATACCTGGCGTCACCCGCTCGTCACCAATAGCACCAAAATAGATCGCCCTGAATTTCGAGAGTTCTTCAAGTTCGTCCTCGGTTACCAGTTTCCCTGAATGAATGTACCGGTCGGCACCGAGATCAAAATCAGTCCACTGGATATCAAAGTTGAACCATTCTCCCGCTGCCTCCAGCACCTTCTTTCCCTCGGCCACGATCTCCGGGCCGATCCCATCTCCACCTATCGTCGCTATTTTGTACATACCGGTAACTCCTTCAGATTCTTTGCATATTTCACAAGCCCGCCGGCATCGATAATGCCCTGCATAAACTCCGGTACCGGCTCGATCGTGAAGTGCTTCCCATCCGCTTCGATGAAATGCTTTTTAAGGTTCAGGGTCACTTTTGCCCCATCAGCGATTTTGTCAGCATCCTTACAGATTACAGGAAGCACTCCGACATTGATCGAATTCCGGAAGAAGATACGGGCAAACGACTGCGCGACAACGACCCTGACACCCCCGCCTATGAAGGCAAGCGGGGCGTGTTCACGGGAAGATCCACAGCCGAAGTTTTTTCCTCCTACGATGATATCACCCGCTTTCACTTGTTTTGCATACTCGTCTCTTGTGCCCTCAAAGGCGTGCTTTGCCAGCTCTTTGGGATCATAAATCGTCAGGAACCTGCCCGGTATTATTGCATCCGTATCGATATCGTCTCCAAACTTCCAGGTTCTCATGCTCAGACCTCCCGGGGATCGGTGATCACACCGGTGATTGCACTTGCAGCAGCAGTTGCCGGGGAGCAGAGGTACACCTTGCCTTCAGTGCTCCCCTGTCTCCCCTTAAAGTTCCGGTTTGAGGTTGACAGGGATACCTCTCCTGGCGCCAGCAACCCGAATGCTCCACCCATACAGGGACCACAGCACGGTGCTTCCACGAGTGATCCGGCTTTCACGAACTTCTCGATGAGTCCGGCGCGGAGGCTTTTGATATATTCATCCCGGGATGCCGGAATGATGATGACCCTGACATTCGGGTTGAACTTCTTCCTGCCCAGTACCTCAGCGGCTTCCTCCAGATCCTCAAACCGCCCGTTCGTACATGAACCGATGAACACCTGGTCTACCGGTGTTCCGGCAACTTCACCCACTGGAACCCCGGTATCCACATTATGGGGCACTGCCACCTGTGGTTCCATATCCGACACGTTGTAGGACCGTTTTGCCAGAAAGTCCGCATCCTCATCGCTCTCCAGCGGGAACGGTTTCATCTTTCGCCGCCCTTTCATGTATTCCCAGGTAATTTTATCCGGAGCGACTATTCCTGCCTTTGCCCCCATTTCAATGGCCATATTGCAGCAGGTCATCCGCCCAGGCATAGCCAGTTTTGCGATAGTCTTTCCAGCAAATTCTATCGCCTTGTAGGTTGCCCCATCGGCACCTATGTCCGCGGCGATGGAGAGGATCAGGTCTTTTGCCCCGACACGCCGGGGAAATTTTCCGTGGATTTCTGCACGGATGGTCTCAGGCACTTTGAAGTACAGGGCACCATACTTCAGGACAAATCCCATATCGGTAGAACCGATGCCGGTAGCAAACGCACCGACCGCACCGTACATACAGGTATGGGAATCTGCACCAACTACGATCTCGCCTGGTGCTGCCCGCCCTTTTTCCACTACTACCTGATGGCAGACCCCTTCATTGATATCATAATTGTGGATCTTCTGTTCTGCGGCAAATCTCCGCATGTAGACGTGGTTCTCCGCAGCGGGAATAGAATCCGCAGGTATCTGGTGATCAAAGAGCATGATGACGCGTTCGGGGTTAAAAACCTTTGATCCCCCCATCTCGTAGAACTTCTGGATCGCAAGGGGGCCGGTAATATCATGGATCATCGCACCGTCAAGGGGCGACATGACTACCTCACCAGCTCGGATATCCCTGCCACATTTCCGGGAAAATATTTTCTCTACGATTGTTGCTCCCATGCTTTATCGGGGTACTATAAGTGCTCAATTATATTGTAGTTTGGGAG
>DATMWO010000240.1:0-2561 GCA_035562475.1 Methanoregula sp. | reverse complement strand
GACTTCAATCCCATATTCTTGATCCGGTTTTCTACATCATGCGCGATTTCCTGTGCGGTCGCTTCATCGGCACCATCATAGCCATAGAATGTCTCGACAAGTTTGGTTTCTTCTACAATCTGTCGGACAATGCGATTGCGATCCCATTCGATGATGTGCCCGTCAGATGTTCGGACGGAGGGGAGTACGGGAACCGTGATTCCCTCAAACGTAAGCTGCCTGGTCTCCCGGAGCGCCATTATTCACCTGATATCAGCTTTGATAGGTGCTCCCCATCTAGTTTACCCGCAGGAAAAAGATCCGCCGACGTGTAGAAATCAGAGTCTTTCTGCAAAACCGGGGCTTCATGAACAAAAACCCCGTTCATACGCAGCTCCGTGAGGGATTCCGCAGTGGAAAGGTCACGCTCGAAATACGTGTAGCCGCCCTTCGTCAGAAATCCCTTTAAATTGTCACAATTCGGGCAATATTCAAGCGTATACACGATCAATTGCGATTTTTTCGGCACAAAAAACACCCTCACACAGTTACCTATCCAATAGGCTTTCCGGAGATAAAAAAATCATGGTTTGTTCATTTCACCTGATGTATGCTCTAAGCGATTATGATTAGTAGGGGTATGAAATAATAGTACGGTAATGGTAAGATCGTTTATAGCACTCGAACTTTCAAAAGAAATCCAGGATCAGCTCGCTTTAGCTCAGGAGACTTTACGGGGGTGCAAAGCCCGACTTACCTATGTGGATCCAAAAAATATTCACATTACCGTAAAATTTCTTGGTGACGTTGATGATAAGACACTCCGGAAAGTTTTGGATGCACTCAGGTCTGTCACCTTTCCTTCATTTCCCATAACCGCTGGTACCGTCATGGTAAACAATCCAAAACACCCGCACACAGTCTGGTGTGCAATCGGGGATAGCGGAGAGAGCGGGCGTTTATTCCACCTTATTGAGGATGTACTTGAACCTCTCGGTTTCGAACGTGAGACGCGCCGCTTCACACCCCACGCAACTCTGGCGCGGGTTAAATCATCTCATCCATCTCTGTTATCCGTGCTGAATAACCTGAATGACAAATCCTATGGCAGTTGCATGATCAGCAATATAAAATTAAAAAAAAGTACACTACTCCCTCAGGGCCCGCTCTACGAAGACCTGCTGGAGGTGAAATGGTGAAACGCTCACCGATTGAAGACCATGTATTAATGAATCTCCGTCCGACTGAACAGGAACGCGATCATGTGTGTGGTCTGGCGAAACGCCTGATTGCCGCAATTGAACAAAGCGGGAAAGCTGATGGAATGGTCGTGGGCTCGATTGCCCGGCATACATGGGTTCGCGGAGATCGGGATCTTGATGTATTCATGCTCTTTGACCCGGGTTTGTCCCGCGAGGAACTTGAAACAGAAGGACTTGCACTCGCGCGGAGCATTGCATCCTTATTCTCCGACCGTTTCCATGAAAAGTATGCCGAACATCCATATATCAATGCATTTATCGAAGATGTTGATGTAGATCTTGTTCCCTGCTACAGGGTGGACAGTGCCGCACGAATCCAGAGTGCTGTTGACCGCACCCCGTTTCACACCCGGTATATTACCGACAAGATCAATGGGTTAATCGATGATGTGCTCCTGCTCAAACAATTCACCAAAGCTGGCGGTATTTATGGTTCAGACCAGATGACAGAAGGATTTTCAGGGTATCTCTGCGAGCTTCTTGTGCTCCATTACGGGGGATTTACGCCACTTATCCGGGAAGCAGCATCCTGGCGGCCCGGGATTGTTATTGATATTGAGAACCATGCGGCAAAAAAATTCGAAGAACCATTGGTCGTCATCGATCCTGTTGATCCGAAACGCAACGTGGCAGCAGCAGTATCCTTGGATCGCATGGCAGGGTTTGTCGAATTGGCGAGGGGGTATGGTGAAAAACCCGTAACCGAATTTTTTTTACATCCTATGGAACGCTGTATCCTGAAAAAAGAACTGGCCGCAACAATCGCTCAACGCAGGACACATGTTTTTGCTGTCATGTTTGCGACACCACAATACATTCCGGAGATTATTGTTCCACAGCTCAAGCGCAGCGTTTCGGCAATCAGAGAACTATTGGAGCGAAACGGGTTTGCCGTCCATCACGCTTCCTATGACATGCAGTCAGAGGAATGCATGATCCTTCTTGAGCTGCTTGTCGGTGACCTTCCGGCAATACGCCGGCATATGGGGCCGCCACTCTGGAACCATGTAAATGCAGATAAATTCCGTGAAAAGCACCATGCGGAACATCAGTCCCAGCCATTCATTGAAGACGGGCGGTACGTGATTGAGGTCCCGAGGGAATATCAGACTGCAAAAAGTCTGTTGTCTTCAGATGCTCTCATTAGTGTGAGCCTGGGAAAACATGTGCGACAGTCGCTGGAACTGGGATGGACCCTTCATGAGGGACCCGAATGCTGGAAGGAGGAGTTTGCACCGTTCATCGCGGAATTCTTTGACCAGTGCTCACCACTTTCACGGATACGGCGGGAAAAATAAAACAGATATCCAGCGGACTGTT
>DATMWO010000239.1:0-2957 GCA_035562475.1 Methanoregula sp. | reverse complement strand
GCCGGTACTTCCTCACCCTTGTCAACCAGCATCTGGCAGGAGGCCAGCAGCGATGCACACCCGCCCTTCATGTCCGTAGCGCCCCGCCCCCACACAAAACCGTTCCTGATGGTTCCGGAAAAGGGAGGGTATGTCCACCCTTCGTCCAGTGCCGGTACGACGTCCACATGCCCGCAGAAGAGAAGCCTGCTGCTGGTTCCGGTGGTTATCAGGTTATTTTCTCCGGTTTTGGTCAGGGTAATTTTCGATCTGATTCCTAAGGTATCGAGAAACGCTCTGATATATTCGATAACTTTAGCTGTACTCCCCGGGGGATTTTCACTCCTGATCGCAACAAGTTCAGAACAAATACGACTGACATCCATACCAGGACACCTTACTGGTTTTAACACGTGGCACTATAGGTTTTAAACAGAGTCGAGAGCGAAGCATCTTCGTACAGGCTTTTTAAGAATTCCGTTTCAAAGAACTCATCTATGATGACATAGAAGAAGTCGATTGGCAGGAGATTTCGGCTGTCCGGGTCAAGTACAATCCGGAAACTCCGATAACCTGCCGGGTCTTCAGGGTCATAAATCATCTGCCAGAGTGAAGGCAGACGAGCGAACTTCTCCGGACGGTTCTCCTTAAGCCAGGTTATAAATCCGGGAAATTTCGCACGGTCCCCCTTTTTCTCTTCATCAATACGCCACCGCAGGTATTCCCCGCCCATGATATTTTTTGGTGACAGGATATTGAAGGCATAGATACCCGCAGTGTAATCGATATGAGCAAGGGAATCGACCAGATAAAAGTAAAGTACTTTGTTGAACTGGCCGGGGTCCTGGAGGATCAGGGTTTTTTCATAGAGGTAGGAAAGAACCGACAGGAACTCATTTTCTTCCATAGCCTCATTGTTCGTGCCGGAGTTGTAAATAATTGCCGTTTTAACCAAAAAAACCGAACCGGTGATTCATGCTACCGTTCATGACGATAGCATTCACCATTATTTGTAAAATGGCTCCCGCTGCGATACCGCTTTTTTGAACAATGCTTCGAGTTCCGCACCTTTCTTTCCCCGGATATCGATATGGTTGTCGGTACGCATGAGGCAGGGTTTGAGGTGTCCGTCTGAAGTAACCCTGAGGCGGTTGCAGAAAGCACAGAACTCTGTATTATGGAGCGGGCGGACAACTTCAACCTCAGCGCCGTCAAGGCAGTACTTTTTCCGGTGGTGCATCCTCCGGGTAATAATCTGTTTTGAGCGGGAGGCGAGTGAATCCTCCAGCCCGTGTAAGTCCCCATGGTAGGTGCAGTCATTGAAATGCATCAGTTCGATCAACTGCAGAATAAGATTCCGGTTACCCCTGACATAGGAAAGGAAATCATCAATCTCGTTGTCATTGACACCCTCAAGCACGACCATGTTCAGCTTCACCGGTGTAAGTCCTGCATCGAGTGCAGCATCGATACCTGCGAGTACATCACTCAGCCGATCGATCCCGGTGATCCTTTTGTAGGTATCCGGATTCAGGCTGTCGAGGCTTACATTAACCCTCCTGAGGCCTGCAGATTTGAGAGCGGATGCACAATCAGCGAGAAGAGTGCCGTTGGTGGTAAGAGATGATTCCATACCGCGGGGTACTGATTTTACAATTTCAATGAGATCCGGACGGAGCAACGGTTCGCCGCCGGTAAATTTTACACTGCGAATTTCAAATGTTGCCGCAGCCTGCAGTACCTCTGCAATATCCCCGGCCGATATCTGCTCCCTGGGAGATTTTTCCCCCTCTTTATGGCAGTAGATACAGGAAAGGTTACACGCCGGGGTAAGACTTATCCGAAGATTGCTTACCGGACGGTTATAGGGGTCTTTAAGAATCATTTTGATTTTGTGTGCCTTTGAAATTCTTTGCTACGATATAGAGCTCGGTACTCCCTTTCCGGGTTGATCGGGTGATGCAGGTTTTCACGGAATAGAACTGTTCCTTCGTCATGGCATACAGCTCGGGAAAATCCGTGCCCTGGAAGGATTTCACTACAAAATTACCGCCTTGTTTTAAGACTTTGCAGGCAAACACCAGTGCCTGTTCATTCAGCTCGATGATGCGTGCCTGGTCGTAACTCTTGTGCCCGGAGAGCTTGGGTGCCGCATCACAGACTACTACATTCACGATACCGAGCATGGATCGAACCTTCTCCTGCACTTCAGGATCGTTGAGATCCCCTTCAATAGTTTGCACGCCATCAAGTGAGGCGATCTGATTGAGATCAATGCCAACAACCTTTGCCTGCGTGAGCGTCCGCTCCACCTGCAGCCAGCTTCCGGGAGCTGCTCCCAGATCGACAATATTGTCATCTGGCCGGATAATGGCAAACTTCTTCTGGATCTCGAGGAGCTTGTAGGCTGCCCGGGAGCGGTACCCCTCGTGTTTTGCCCTTAAATGTGTCCGGTCATATCCCCATTGTGAACCCATTGTCCTGATCGTTCCTCTTTTTTTTGTCCGGATGAAATCTAAAAAACGCTTTAGTTATTGTATGACTGCATATCGTATAATAGATTGGATTAACCAACACTGGATAGTAAATACCTATCTTTCTGGAATCTGATCAGGGAAAAGGGTTCAGGGTACATTTTTTTACAATCAAAGGGATAGCAGCTTACCGGGGATAATTACTGTCAGAAAGTGACTGGAATGGTGATGGAAGGAAAAAGATAGGAGTATATAACGGTGGACTCTGGTATCTCGACTGGAATGGAAATGGGGTCTGGGATGCTGGTACTGACAAGGTATATAGCTTCGGATCGCCCGGGTGGACACCGATAATCGGAGACTGGAACGCAACAGGATCCTCTTATATCGGGGTCACCAACGGTCAGCAGTGGTACCTTGACTGGAATGGGAACGGAGCCTTTGATGCCGGGACGGATAAGACGTATAGCTTTGGAGCACCCGGGTGGTTCCCCATCATTGGTA
>DATMWO010000238.1:0-5315 GCA_035562475.1 Methanoregula sp. | reverse complement strand
TCATTTCCTGTACGAGTTGGTGGTTACAATGGCACGATACCCTGTATTAGTATTCAGGTACGATGAACGCCGCCGCCCCCGAAGGGACGCCCCCGCGGCAGATTGATGATTAAAAAATTAAAAAAACTTTCCTGCCCCGCTTTGAGCCTCGGAGAGGCTTTGAGGCGGGTGTCCATCCTATTCCGGCGATTTTTTTTACGATTCGGCGTGAACGTTATTGATGCAAGTGTGTTTCTTCTGAGCTATTTTTATGTATTATTTTCTGGTTATGCATCTGGATTCATGCATCCTAACAATGCAAGCATTTCATCCGGTTCTGTTATTGGCATGGCACAGGAATTACCAGTACAGATATACGCTGTTGCCCTCCCGCCTGATACTTTCAGATTGCGGGTGAAGGGTGCGAGACTGGTAAGCAGGAGATCCTGTTCACCAGATGACCGCAAGATGACCAAAACACGAGGAAGATAATGATCCCTGAGACCCTTGATCAGTGCCCGGGTATCATCAGCATCCCGCTCACCTGCAATAACAATGTCATGAACGGGTCCAATCGCACTGTCGAGAGCACACAGGAACCATGCATGCGCTGAAGGTGACAGGTGCACAGGTGCTGCAAAACAGCGTGATAGTTCTGACGCCCGCTGTTCGTATGATGTATCGCCCGTAAGATGGCCTAGTTTCACCAGATTTTCAAATGCGACCGAGTTATACGACGGGATCGCACCATCATAAATCTCCTTTTTACGAACCAGCAGGATCTCTTCAGTGTCTGCTATTGTGAAAAAACCTCCCTGTACTTCGTCCCAAAAATGAGCCAGGAAAAAGATGTTCAGGTCTCGAGCTGAGGAAAGGTAACCAGGCTCAAAGGTGGATTCGTACAGCTCGATCAAGGCTTTGATGGCAAACGCATAATCATCACCAAATGCCGGGATCGCAGGTTCACCATCGCGATACCGGTGCAGGAGCCCGCCATCCGGAGTACGCATGCGGGTTAAGACAAACTGCATTGCCCGACTGGCAGCTGCGAGGTACTTCTCATTGCCAAATATCCGTCCAGCCTGTGCAAGTGCTGCGATAAAAAGACCGTTTCCGTCCGTCAGGACTTTATCATCAAGTGATGGCCGTGGGCGCTGTGATCGTGCAGTAAAGAGTCTTGCCCTGATGGATTCAATCAGGATTTCACGATCGGTTCCTGGAATGCCGGAAGATGATGCAACCTCTTCAATGGATTTTTTGCGGTAGAGAATATTCTGTCCGCTGCCAGTTCCGGTATCCTGATAATTTCCGGCAGGAGTTATACCAAAGATGCGGGCAGCAATTATCGCATCATCCTTTCCAAGGATCTTCACGGTCTCATCTGCTGTCCAGAGATAAAAAGCGCCTTCACCCCCTATACTATCGGCATCCTCTGCAGAGAAAAAGGCCCCCTCAGGAGACGTGAGGTCGCGAAGAACATACGCTATAACCTCTTCAGCAGTTTTCCGGAATTCAGGATTGCGTGTTGCCTGATACGCTTCGGTATATGCCATCACAAGGAGTGCCTGGTCGTACAACATCTTTTCAAAGTGCGGTACCCGCCACTGTGCATCTGTTGAATACCGGTGAAATCCCCCGCCAACCTGATCAAAGATACCCCCGCTGCGCATCGCTCCCAGGGTCTTTTCTACCATCGTAAGCGCTCGTGTTGTGCCCGTTCGCTTCCAGAACCGTAACAGGAACAGGAGGGTATGCGGGGCAGGGAATTTGGGTGCCCGCCCAAAGCCTCCATACTCTGGATCGAAACGCAGGAGCAGTTCTTCATATCCCTGATGGAAGAATGAAATATCCGGAATACCCTCGTTATGTGATTCATGCTCCTGATGAAGAGCAGCCGTAATTTCCTCTGCTGAGGCAACGAGATCATTACGCCGTTCCTGCCAGGATCTTGTGATACGAGGAAGGAGCTCAGTAAGTCCGGTCATACCAAACCGGCTTTCTTTGGGAAAGTATGTTCCGGTGAAGAACGGCTTTTTCTCGGGGGTCAGGAAAACGGTAAGCGGCCAGCCTCCTTTTCCGGTCATCATCTGGCAGACTGACATATAGATACTGTCAATATCCGGGCGTTCTTCACGATCCACCTTGATACAGATGAAATCCTTATTCAGTATGGCAGCAACACCACGGTCTTCAAAAGATTCATGCGCCATAACGTGACACCAGTGACAGGTTGCGTAACCAATGGAGAGAAAGACGGGTTTATTCTCCCGTGCCGCACGGGCAAATGCTTCAGGCCCCCAGGGATACCAGTCAACCGGATTATCCGCGTGCTGGAGAAGGTAAGGACTTTTTTCGTGGATAAGCCGGTTATGGTGTTTTTCCGGTGTATCGGGGGATTGACTGGGTGAAGGTTGTTCCGGCGTCATAGCTGCTCATAGGTAGTCAGAGATAATGAGACTTTCAGAAGCGGCTAAAAAAAAACGGTGTAATTATGTGTGAGCTGATTCCAAAGAGCATAGGTACGTGGTGAATGGACATCCTTGCGGCACCGTTTCTCCTGGTTATTTTGACAGGAACAGGACTGATAGGTATTTCCCTGGCGCTGGACATCCTCTGGGCCCGGGTAATTCCCTTGCGATATTTTTATTATTTTATCCGCGCTCCCGGTGTTATCGTCCATGAATGCAGCCATATTTTCGGATGCCTTATCACCGGCGCAAAAGTAAAAAAAGTAGTATTTTTTTCAGAAAAGGGGGGTTCTGTTACCTATTCTGCTTCAAAAATTCCCTATCTCGGCGATGTGGTGATCAGTACGGCACCACTCCTCTGCATACCTCTAGTACTCGCGGGATGCACGTGGGCGTTTTCGCAGTATCTTGGTTGTGTGTTTCCACCCCTGCCCATGGGTGTTGATTCAACGGATGCACTTTTCAGCCTCTGTACTGGAATCGTCGGAATGTTTACCTGGAATCTTATTGTCCGGTTCAATCCCTGGTTCCTTCTTTACCTTTACCTGACGCTCACGCTTGTCTTGTCGCTCGCACCGAGTATGCAGGATATGAAAAACGCGGCGGTCGGGGTCGGCATTCTTACCCTTGTAGGTATACTGATCCTCTGGAGTGCTCTCCCTATCGCGGTTACTCTTCTGGAGGAAATCACCCGCCTCGTTGGGATCGGTTTTGCATTTGGTCTTATGTCGGTAATTATCGCGCTGGTAATCTCAACTCCCCTTATGGTCTGGTATGTAATCAAACGTTCCTGATGCATTCCGGGCATAGCCATAAGATCGGTATTAATTGATCCGGAGGCAATTTTTCTGCATACATGAAGCACGTGTCTCCCAAAGATCACCCCGCTGATAGTGAAAATGGTGCCCGTCTCACCCCGGTGATGCGGCAGTATTGGGAGATCAAGGAAAAGTATCCGGACACCATCCTGTTTTTCCGCATCGGTGACTTTTATGAGACGTTTGAAAGTGATGCGGAACTCATTTCACGGGAACTGGAAATTGTTCTTACCTCACGCTCAAAAAGCGGTGATACCCGGATCCCTCTTGCCGGTGTGCCCTACCATGCTGCAGACGGGTATATTACCAAACTTGTCGGGAAGGGATACAAGGTAGCCATTGTCGATCAGGTAGGGGACACAAAAAACACCAAAGGTATCGTAAAACGCGAGCTGGTGAGAGTAATTACCCCCGGCACCGTGATCGACTCCGCAATGCTTTCCTCCTCGGCTTCTTCCTCCCTGCTCGCACTCTGCCCGGATCTGAAAAACAATCTGTGGGGAATGGCACTTCTCGATATATCGACCGGGGAATTTTTTGTTGCAATGGCGGATAACGACTCCGGCTTCCAGAATATCCTTTCTGAGATCGCCCGCTACCGCCCGGCAGAATGTATCCTGCCTTCCACCGTCCCGGCCGAGCTGATGGAACGGGTACGGGACCGGGGGGTCGTTGTTACAATCTGTAAAGATGAGGGTTTTTCCGAACACCAGGCACGACGTACCCTCCTGGAACATTTCCGTGTTGCCTCACTTGCCGGGTATGGATGCGATGGGTCTCCTGCAGCCCTGGGGGCGGCTGGTGCAGCACTTGCCTATGCAAAAGAGACCCAGAACTCACCGCTCACCCACATAAGCAGTCTTTTTTTGCGTTCATCTGCGCAGGGGCTGATGCTTGACGCCATCACGTTGCGTAACCTTGAAGTGAAAGAAAGTATCCGCCTTGAACCAAAAGGGGCAACCCTTTTATCCTGTCTTGACCTGACAAAAACACCGATGGGAAGCCGGCTGCTGACGGGTAATCTTTCCCGCCCGTTCACCGATATCGATGAAATCAATAAACGGCTGGATGCGGTTGAATTTCTCATTGCCTGCACTCCTGAACGACTTGCACTCAGGACCCTGCTTACCCGGTGCGCCGATATTGAAAGAATTGCAGCGAGGATTTCCTATGGGAATGCAGGACCAAGGGATCTTATCGCTCTTGCAGAATCACTTTCAGCTCTTCCGGAAATCAGGTGTACGATACAGGATTGCCGGACTGTTGCTATCCCGCACTATATCCTCAATGCTTTGCAGGAGCTCCGCGATCTGCCCGACAGTATCGATCTCATACGTCGTGCGCTCGTCGATGACCCCCCCGCCATTGCACGCAACGGAGGAGTTATCCGGCCCGGCTATGCAAAAGAACTGGATGAGATCAAAGGCGTCCTGCATTCAGGAAAAGGCTGGATCGTTGAGCTCCAGCAAAAAGAGCGGGAACAGACCGGCATTAAATCTCTCAAGATCGGGTATAACAGGATTTTCGGCTATTTCATTGACATAACAAAACCGAACCTTCATCTCGTACCGTCCCATTACCAGCGCCGTCAGACAACAGCTACCGGTGAGCGTTATACACTTCCCGAACTGCAGGAAAAAGAGACAATCATTACCCATGCGGATGAGCGTGTCCTGGCTCTTGAGCGTGAACTCTATACCGGACTTGTCGAAGTACTTCGGATTGCTGTTCCTGATCTTCAGGCAATAGCACGGGGAATTGCTGTCCTGGATGTCTCTGCCGCACTTGCTGAGATTGCGCAGACCCGTGATTACATACGCCCGCACCTGAACACCAGCGATGCGATTATCATCCGTGACGGACGCCATCCGGTCGTGGAACGAGGTGTTTCTGGGAATTTTGTTCCCAACGACACCGAGCTTGCCAGTTCCGGCATTCAGGTGATGATCATCACGGGTGCAAATATGGCCGGAAAGTCCACCTACATGCGGGCAGTAGCACTCATCTGTATCATGGCCCAGGCTGGAAGTTTTGTTCCGGCCCGGCATGC
>DATMWO010000237.1:0-2277 GCA_035562475.1 Methanoregula sp. | reverse complement strand
ACCCTCCAGTGCACGAATTACCCTGCTCGGGGGCTGTGCATTGAATTCCACCCGCAGCCCCGATTCCTCTGCAGCAGTCCTCGCCATAACCCCTGCGACAATGACGCGTTTGGGGGATAGCACATCCATGAGCCACGCAACATCTCCCTGGTCAAAGAGTTCCGGGCCGTGAACGACCATCACTGCAGACTCAGGGAGTGTTCTCATGGATCAGCCCTTTTGACACCTAACAACAAGTCTGGATCGCCACATCATCAAAAACGGGTCCTATCGGCCTACAAGGTAGCTATCTGAGTGCCCGTAGTCCTCACGACACGGTTCTCCGATTCCGTAAACGAAACCCGCCATCCCACATCATACCGTGCTCCACATTCCGGGCAGATGAGAATCACCTGGTAGACTTCCCGCGTGGATTTAACCGGGGAGTCTTTACCGGCATGCAGTTTGAGGAATGATGTGTGGAACCCCAGTTCATAGCCGCATGCGGGGCATACGTGGAGTTCGTCTTCGATTTTGATGTTTTTTATTTCACTCAGAACCGGCATGGTAACTCTTTGTTAATGCACTACGATCGTGGTACGATATTAATTTTGCCTGCGATTTGCACAATCGATGATGATCCTGGCGGCATTCTCCCTGCCATTGATCGCTTCGTGAACAACCCGGATGGGCCGGGGACAGCAGGTCATCGTTTCGGCAATTTTTTTCTCCAGCAGGTCCGGGGTCACCAGCTTTCCATTGACGAATGTGCCGGCTCCCATATCCACGATCTTTTTTGCATTGTTCTGCTGTTCCGGGTGATCCGGGTCCATGATGATCATCACAGGTTTTTCAAAGAGCATTGCCTCGTGCAGCGTGGTAAGTCCACCATGTGCAATCGCAATTTTTGCTCTCGCAAGGTGCTCGTAGAGGTCCGGGACATACCCGTGAGAGACAAAATTATCCGTAGAATCCGGCAGGGCTGCCCCGGTATAAAAGACATCAAAGAAGAGGTCTTTTCGCCGGTCTGCGATCTCCTTTAACATCTGGTACATCGGGAGTTTGTAGGGTTCTCCCCCAAAACTGGTGAAGATGGTTTCCCGGGCGGAAGTATACCGGGCAGGATCCAATTCAAAAAAAGGCCCGGTAAAGGTGTAATGTTTTTCTTCACCTTTCGGAATGACAATATTATATTCGCTGACCGTATATGGTGCCGGATAATCAGGTACGATAACCTGGTCAGAAAAACGGATGTACCTTCTGATAATAAAGTTGAGAGACATCCAGACCGGGTTGGTCATGCCATTGAGCCCGTTGAAGTGGTTCTGGTTTGTGATGAAGACAACCGGCGTCTTCTCGAACCGGGCTGCAAGAACACCACCGTACATGGTGTCGCACACCACGCAGTCGAAATGATGATCGCGAATCAAACGCCGGACAATCAATCCCGATCGTATCGTATCAGGAATAAGCCACTTTGAGGCCCAGAGCGTCTTTTTCAGGCTGAAGAAACCGTTTTCCCCTTCAAGACAGACTTCGCGGTGGACCCGGTGCAGGGTAGTACCGCCTTGCTGGTGCAGGAAATCATAGGATTTGCCATACCCGGCAAAATGGATGGTATGTCCCTGCTGCTGCAGGTAATGACTGAGATGGAGACATCGGGATGTGTGTCCAAGCCCCTCACCACAGACAACAAAAAGGATCTTCATGGTACTTCCTGCCTTATAGGATATGTCCCGGTAAATGATGAAATGTCAGGTAAATCTTCCTGATTCTCCCCCGGATC
The DNA here is from genome assembly GCA_035562475.1 of Methanoregula sp. Classification (GTDB taxonomy): domain Archaea; phylum Halobacteriota; class Methanomicrobia; order Methanomicrobiales; family Methanospirillaceae; genus Methanoregula. Next base: position 512 of record DATMWO010000237.1, on the reverse strand, counting down.
AAACGGCACCACCGGTGTCTTCTTCAGGAATGATGATCCATGCCAGGATATAGATGAGAATACCTGTCCCGATGGAGAGGACTGATACTACCGCCCAGATCAGCCGGATAACCGTAGGATCAACATCAAGGTGTTCACCGAGACCGGCACAGACTCCGCCCAGTATCCGATTTTTTTTCGGGCGGTACAATTGTTTCATGCTAAAAATGGTGTTTTTTCACCCATAAAAGTAATTGAGAAATGTATTTCCGGCCAACTCAGAAGAGTCTAATAATACCTGCGGTACAAGGCATAGTGGGAAGAAATTACCATGACAGGAGATACAGACCTGTATAAAACAGCAACATTTGGTGCCGGTTGTTTCTGGGGTGTTGAAACCGCGTTCAGCAAACAGAACGGCGTCGTTTCAACTGCTGTCGGATATATGGGGGGTACGCTGAAAAACCCGACCTACCAGGACGTGTGCACCGGTCAGACCGGTCATGCGGAGGTAGTGCAGGTAACGTATGATC
>DATMWO010000236.1:0-5728 GCA_035562475.1 Methanoregula sp. | reverse complement strand
TGACTATACTCATCCAGGTATCAATCCCCGATTACTCGTAAAAATTACGGTATTTTTCAGCGGATTTGATCAGCTCTTCGGGAGGCTCATGGACCCACTCACCTCGGTCTTCCCAACTCTCCCCTGCCGATGTCATCCATTTCCTGATCCTTGCATCTTTCTTTTTGTCAGATCCTGCCTTGAGCACGTCCCTGACTTTCAGGAATGCCGCCTGATCGGGAGGTTCATGGCGGAGCCAGTCCTTTCTCACCTTTGCGATCCTCATATGCTGGGAAGCTGCAACACGCAGCCGGGACATTTCGTCATAGATCCTCGCATGGCCCCTGCTGTGGTGGAGATAGGAATACTTTGAATACCTCATTGATAAATATCAAACGCATATGAGTTTTGACAAAGATCCCTTCCTTCAGGAAATACCGCAAAAAAAACTGGCGGTCCTCATTGATGCTGACAATGCCCAGCCTGAAATTATTGAAGGTCTGCTGGCTGAAATTGCCCTCTATGGGATCGCAAGCGTGAAGCGGATTTACGGGAACTGGACAACCCCCAACCTCCAGCCCTGGAAAGAAGTACTCCTGAACTACTCAATCCAGCCCATTCAACAATTTGACTATACGAAAGGGAAAAATGCAACCGATTCTGCGTTGATTATCGATGCAATGGACCTGTTGTACACCGATAAATTCGATGGTTTTTGTATTGTTTCAAGCGACAGTGATTTTACCCGGCTGGCACAGCGGGTCCGCGAATCCGGGCTGTTGGTATACGGGTTCGGCGAGAGGAAAACACCAAAGCCCTTTGTCCAGGCATGTGACAAGTTCGTTTATACCGAGATCCTGCGAAAGACCCGGCTGACCGATGAACAGATTCCTGAAACCCAGAAGGAAACAAAACCAGGTAAAGGTCTCGACCAACTCAAGGGGGATACCGGATTATCAAACCTGCTGCGATCTGCGGTTGATGCGTGTTCCAATAATGATGGCTGGGCAAACCTTGCAGATGTGGGGGGGAATATTGCCAACCAGTCTCCGGATTTTGATCCCCGTAATTACGGGTATAAAAAACTCAAGGCTCTTGTCGAAGCAACTGATCTTTTTGAGATTGATGAGAAAATGATTGGGAATTCTCCTGCAAAAGTAGTATACATCAAAGACAAGGAATTCAAAACCGTTCAGTTTTCGCCGACGTACATCAGGAAACCGTTGCCGAAAGGCCGGATATGAAGAGGCCGGGTTTTTTAAGGGTGATTTTGCCCTCTGCTTTATTGGCAGCATCCTCTTTAGCTACACAGCCCGGCACCTATCACGGAAAATTAAAGAACATTCATTGAGGAAATAACAGCGGGGACGGTCCTCGAAATGGTCAGTACGGCACTGCCACGGGGTCTCACTTCAATATTCACGCTCGTACCAGCGATAACCGGTTGTACCCGAAAAGAGATATCGACCTCGTCATCGGCATGTATTTCGTTGACCGCATAGCCACCTGATATAGTGGTGAAAATACTGGTTGACTCTCTTGTGCCCCGCGTGAGGGTTACCGGGGCACTTCCCGGGGTAGAAAAGGCAATTTCCATGCCGGTCAGGTCAAGAGCGGGTGCATTCGCTGGCAGACCGATGGAAAACGTGATTGTATCAATTCCTCTCAAAGGATCGGAAGACAAACCATAGACATTCCCTGCCAGCTGAATGTTCCCGGTAAATTGACCGGAGGGTACGGTGGGTACCGGAGATGCAATCGTTGAAGGCAATGAGGTAACGGGGATTGTCCCTTCAGAGCCCCGGGGGGTCATGGTACACCCCATTATCACGACACACAAAACCAGGAGCAGCGAAACGCAGACGGTTTTCATGGACAGAATCGATCCAGACATTTTACAACACCCTCTTTTACATAAATTATGACGACTGATTATGATTATAGATTCCTTCCGAACTCGAGCCTTTTTTAGTTCACTACCCTTTGAAACAGACAGGGACAATTACAGAGACAACTGACTATGCCCAACGCTGGATAGTGCGAGGACGGTAAGTATTAATAGGGTATCATAGTATTCTGTGCTATGAAATCTTTACTGCTTTTGGTTTGTGCAGTTTTGTTTGTGGGCATACTTGCAGCAGGATGCACAACAACACCCGCACCCGTACCGACTCCCGTGCCAACACCCGCACCTACACCCGCACCCACGGCTGCCATCGTTGTAATTTCAGGGCCCGCGACGGACCCTGCCCTGACCGGTAACTGGAATTTCAAGGGAGCAACTGTTGGCGGATCCATGCCCGTTGTGCCCAATGTCCAGATCACCCTGAAGTTTAACAATGACGGGACCCTGAGCGGTTTTGGCGGATGCAACAATTACAATGGCGGCTACAAACTTACCGGGAATACCACGGAATTTGGAAAAACCATTACCATCGGGCCCCTTGCAACAACAGCAATGTACTGCGCTGATACCGCTGACCTGGAATCAAAATATCTCGCCAGCCTCCAGCAAACCAAGACCTACTCAATCACCAATAACAAGATGCTCCTCCGGGGCGCCGGGTTAAACGAGCTGTCGTACGACAAAGTCTAGAAACGTACAACCACCACTATTTTTTGATTTTCCAGGTTCGCGAAAGACAAAAGCCGCAGAAAAGGACACCAGGACAATCCTTGTCGCTACGAAACCCGGATTATCGGGGCTCTTTTTAAAATAAGGATACACGAGGAAGGGCTCTTGGTCAGATAAGATTCCGTGAGAAGAGTGGTGAAAGCGGATCATAGAATTTTTTCGTTCATCGGGTTTGATAGTACGGTCAGAATCCCAATAACAGCACTTTTCACTGAGGATTATTTCCCTGCAAGGTGGTTCCCTTCTTTTTTCATCCGCTGAACGTTTCGTCCTGTTCATGAGATGGGGGTAAAACCTGACGCAAGGTATATATTATTGTTGTCCCGAACATCTGGCTTATCAGGCCAGAGATTTTAAGGCTTGTTCATAGCAGGGAGAGTAAAACATGCCAGCAATGGAGAGAAAAAGTCTGAATCAGCCGGAAGAAACCAATACGCCCGAGAAGTTGAAAATGGAGGCCGTTACCCTCAGGGGTCTCACACTCCGCAGGGTCACTACCGAACCCGGATGGCAGTGGTCAAAGCACTTAAAACCCATCCAGAAAACCAACAGCTGCCAAAAGGACCATATTCTGTATGTCATCTCGGGCAGACTGGGTGTTCGTATGGATGACGGGAAAGAAGAGATATTTGGCCCCGGTGATGTGGGCTCAATTCCCCCGGGTCATGATGGCTGGACTATAGGCAACCAACCAGCTGTCTGGCTTGAGATTTCACACTAGAGGGAATAAATTCATAAATGCTCTCTATATCAGCTGGACTCACCCCCCATTCCCGGAATAATCCCCCCGAATGGTAGGAGGGTCCAATACTTTTTTTAGGATTTGTTACTTTCATGATCGCCAATTACCTCCACGCTTTCCCTTTCACGCTCCGGCAAACTCTTCTGCATTCCTGAAGGTCTTTCTGCATGACCTCCCTGAAGAGATCGATCGTGTTCATGGATGAGGTTCCCGCACGGGATCTCATTTTGAACTGAGTGGATTATAACTTCAACGATTTTCGCAGTTATGGGGAGATATTTCATTTGGCCAGTATAATGTTTGAGTATGCGTTCCCTTCGCGGAACTGCCACAGGGAAAAGGAAGATACACTATGGACAAAACATTGACAATCGGAATTGTACTCCTGGTCATCGTCGCTACTGCGACAGCAGGTTTTTTTCTTTTAACAAAAAATCAACCCAATGAGAACCTGATTGGAGGACAAACTGACGAGCATGGATGTCTTGGAGCTGCAGGCTATTCGTGGAACAAAGACGTTAAAGCTTGTATTCGCGAAGGGGAACTGAACGAAAACCAGAAAGAAGCGGCGAAGATCGCAGTTGAATATCTGAATCCTGTGAAAGGAGTGACAATAAAAAGCGTGGATGTGGCGAGATGCCCCGGCTGTTTCCAGGTAAATCTGATCCTGGGCCTGAATTCCGGCGAGAAAGAAATCTCGGTAACTCTTGAAAACTGGCAGGTAAAGATCGATACGTTCGAAGCGTGCGCAAATGCCGGAAATCCTGTAATGGAATCTTACCCGAGGCAATGCTCTGCAAACGGGCAGACTTTTGTTGAAAAAATTAAAAGTAATGAAGGAGCAGATGGAGGGGGGCATGTCTGCACTGCAAAAGACAAAGCCGCTCAAGCCTGCACAATGATATATGATCCAGTATGCGGTGATGATGGAATAACGTACGGCAATGGCTGCTCTGCATGTGCAAGCGCCAAAATAGGTAGCTATGTTCCCGGAGAATGTCCACCAACAAAAGAATGTGGATCGTGTCCTAATTATATGCCACCTGCACCTGGATGGTGTGAGAATGGTGTTATAATTCCAGGACAAAAAAATGAATGTGGATGTCAGGCACCTCCAAAATGTGAAAAAAAGCCATAACTGCTGATGAGACCCAGGTAAAAGCGGTCCAGGTGATTGTGGCACAACGTCCTGAGTTCAAAGATTACCCCGGCAACAATCTGCCGCCGAAATCAAGTATCAGTAAAACTGGCGGAATGCATAGTGTATTCGATTGAGTAAAAAATGAATTCATCATCCTTCTTTCCTAAAAATCACTTTCAGAGCCATAAGGATGCGTCGAACATTTTGGCTTTTTTCGACAAATTCTGGAACGGAAGTCAGGTCCGGTACTTTGTCAGGGTTTGCCAGTATGTTCCTTTTGTTATGGCCACTCAGCCCCGGGCTTTCCCCATCACGCTCCGGGCAAACTCTCCTGCATTTCTGAGGTCTTCGGCATTCGGTCTGCCCTTATTGAGTCCCCCGAAATACTTCAGGAAACTGTTTGTATTCCACCCTGCACACCCGAATTCCCCGATGATCGTGTACCCTTTCGCCTGCAGCTTTTCCCGGATCTGCCGGTGATTCTTTTCGATGAACTCCCTGTTTGCAATGAAGGCCGGTGCCCCGTAGGTCGAGAAGAGGAAGGCTTTCTTTCCCGCGGCGTTCGGCAGCCGGTCGGCAAGGTCAAGGACTGAGGGGTCGAATGTTGCGCTGTAGATACCTGAGCCGAAACCGACCAGGTCGTACTCCGCAATCTCTTCGGGCTTCACCTGCTGCGGCGTTTTAACTTCTGCACCGAGCACGTTTGCACAGGTGTTTGCGATCTTCTCGGTATTGTTATGATGGTAGGAGAATACAATCACCAGGGATTTCACCTGCGGCGTATCGTCGAACTCATTTGCTTTCTTTTCCATTTTTTTCACCGTTCCTCGTTATTCTCCTGTGGCAGACCCGGGGTAGTATTGATTGAATTCATTTTTTGTTTCCTTTGAATAGGGAATGTGTGCGGTCATTGTATAGATAGCCAATCACTATTCCAAGAAGGAGAAATCTTGCTATATTAAACAATACGCCGATGAGGAAGTAATACAAGGCATCAAAAGAATTCCGCATCCCAAAAAAACTTTGAGGAACATCGATCACGATTACGGCAATTATCAGGGTGAGGGAGCTTATCATAACGGATTTCAGAATTGGATTCTTTGATGGAATCTTATCAAAATAACGAAGCAGGAAATAGCTGACACCGTATCCGATAATCATACCCATAAGCAAAGAGTAAATCCAAACCGTTTGCATGCTCCAGTTTGAATAGGCAGCTCTATACTCCGCA
>DATMWO010000235.1:0-2563 GCA_035562475.1 Methanoregula sp. | reverse complement strand
GTCCAGGAAAAAGGATCTTCGCAAACCTATGTTGTGGTAATTTTTGAAATATGGTCCATCAGTTCATTATAAAAAATCTGACATTGGTGATGAGAACCCGCATCTATTATTATCCGGATTATAGGTTCAGTACCTGACGCACGAACAAGCGCCCACGAATCTTTCCTTAAAATTTTTACCCCATCGGTCAGGTCCAGTGATTCCTGGGAATATGCCTTTTTAAGGGATTCAAGCACGCGGGTTCCGCGTGTTGTGCCGATTTTATCCTTGATCATGGAGCGTTTCGGTAATGCATTTATCAGTGTCGAGAGCTGCTGCCCCGTCGAAGCAAGAATGAAAACCATCATTGCGGCTGTCATACCACCATCACGACAGAACTGGTGATCGGGAAAAATAAGTCCCCCGTTGCCTTCGCCTCCGAATATAACCGTATCTCCATTCTCCATAAGTGACCGCATGGTTCGTGCAACATAGATACTTCCAACCGGAGTATAGGTAATCGTGCAACCTTCATTTTTCACCACCATTTCAACGACAAACGATGTGCTTACAGGCGTAACAAGTATTCCTTTTTTCTGACGACACAGGTGCTGAGCTATCAGGGCAAATTCTCTGTTTTCTTCAATAAACCGTCCCTTCTCATCAATGAATACTGCCCTATCTGCATCACCATCATGCGCAACGCCGAATGCTGCTCCACTGCTGACTACGAGTTCAGCCAGATCTTTGAGACCCTCAGGAGAAGGTTCTGGTAGCCTTCCGGGAAATGTCCCGTCCATAACTCCATTGAGCGTGAGAACCCTGCATCCCATTCCGGTGAGGATCTGGGGTGTTGTGAGGCATGCGGGACCGGATCCCGGATCAACCACAACGGATATTTCTGACCCCACATTTTCAGGGAAATGATGCACAATTCCCTGAATGTATTTCCTGATAAGATAAGGAGCAGTTGTTTCCTGCCCGATGTTTTCCCACGATTCAGGAGAAAATGAAGGTTCAAATATCAGTTGTTCGAGCCTGAGTGTTTCCTCATCACCCATTTCCGTGCCATCGGCCTCTATGATCTTGACCCCGTTATATTCAGGTGGATTATGTGATGCGGTTATCATTGCTCCCCCATCAAACTGCTCTTTAATGAGGTATTGAAGTGCAGGGGTGGGCAGGATACCGCAATCGACAACATTACAACCGTTTGCAAGCAGGCCCGATTTAACTGCCTTTACGAGCGTTTCACCGGATGTCCGGGTATCTCTTCCAACTGCAATACAGCCTTTGCGCATTGTTCCAAGTGCTTCGCCAATGGTTAGTGCTAAATTGGGCGTCAGATCTTTCCCAACTATTCCTCTGACCCCATTTGTACCAAACAACCTTTTCTGAAATTTTGTTGATTGCATGATTCCTTGCTCCCATTATTCTTTTTTATTTGCGAAAAGTTTCGAAGAGATTAAGCGACGATATGACCTCATCAACTGAAGGATTTGTCAGGATAGTGGTATCAGCAGTCAGATTACCGATAACTATTTTGGGAAACGATCGTTGTTTAAAGCCTTCAATTATGGCAAAGTCCATATGCTGATCGAGGAGCATACCCAAAACATCATCAAGGGTGTTCTTACGTATCGCAGCTACCGCCTTATCGGAGTCTATCCCGACAGATATGTCTGCACCGGCATTAAAAAAAACCGTAGTGTCTTTTCCCTCCTCGATAGTATAGGTATGATCTCCCAGATGTTTGACAACCGCTACATTCCCTTTTTTTTTGAGCTCGGGGATCAGGTTTTTAATAAATGTTGTTTTACCAGAATTTGAGTTTCCCACAACCTGAATTATTTTCATGCACAAATCTCCTGCATCAATCAATCCGAATTAAATTTTATGTGTACCTTCACGTTCGATTATTTTCCTGAAGCGTGTCTTTTCTTTCTCCTGCGTTGTTATTTGACATCTTTCCCTGGTTATGAATTCCTGGATCTCCTGAAATAAATTTCATTGATAGTGATCCGTCCAGGGCAATTTTTTTATCTACTCCGGGAGGAGTGTTTTCAGGTGTCTGTGGTATTTCTCTGGAATAAGCGCCGGGTGATGGATCGTAGTCTTGTGTTTCTTCACCCGTTTTGTCTATTCCCGGTGCGTTATTACTAACAGACTTATTATCTGTTATAGGTTTTTGTAGCGAAGATTCCCCCTCTTCTGCCCGTGATTTAAGAATGGTTTTTGCTGCTTCTCCCACACTTCTCATAACTTTAGTGATCCGGTCTTCAATATCAATCTCTTCATCAATATCCAGTGTGGTTCCTTCTACTTCGAGAAGAAAACGGGCAACCTCGCTTGCTTCAAAAAGCAGATCATCAAGTTCATCAGTGGTAAAGAATCCACACATTGCCCCATAGAAAAATGTGGCGCTTGCTTTTCTCACCTTCTTTTTGAATGAGTTACGCGCCTGGTTGACTGCCTGTGGAGTATAGGTTTCTTCCATAAAAGGGACAAGTTCCGGGAGATTTTTTCCAATAAAGGTCATTTCTGCACCTCCGGAAGTACGAAAATCCGTACATAACCGTGCGAG
>DATMWO010000234.1:0-3775 GCA_035562475.1 Methanoregula sp. | reverse complement strand
GAACCGGGACAACCACTTTCAGAACTGCTCACTAAAAGAACTGCTCACTAAATTACCGATGGAAAATGAGGTGAACCGTTGCCAATCGGGGAGATCGTCAGTGAACACAGGTACCGGGGATGAATGATCCCATGACAGAGTCATCAGTTACTTCAAGGCGCGAAGCGCTCAAAACACCGCGGTCCGCGGCTATTGCCGGCATCATCTTTGCAGTACTCTACGGCGCAAGCATGGTGCTTATCAATGTCTCTCTTCCCCATGAACCCGTGGCTGGCCTCGCCTGGCTGGAGACAGACGTACGGACAATAACTCTGGCGTTGAACCTTATCCCGTACGCGGGGATTGCTTTCCTCTGGTTCATCGGCGTGATTCGCGACCTCCTCAGCGACATGGAAGACCGCCTCTTTTCGACCGTCTTCCTCGGCAGCGGTTTGCTGTTTCTTGCCTTAACCTTCATTGGCGCAGCCCTGGCAGGCGGACTGCTGAGCAGCTATGCAATCGAATCGAGTACCCTTATAAAAAGCGGTGTATTGACCTACAACCGGAATGTGTTACATCATGTCTTCAACATCTATGCCATCCGCATGGCAGGTGTTTTCATGATATCACTGGCCAGTATCTGGCTCCGCACTCGTATGATGCACCGCAGCTGGGCCTTCCTGACCTATGGCCTGGCGCTGGTCTTGCTGCTGAGTATCGAGTATACCATGTGGGTGACCGTGATCTTCCCGGGATGGGTGCTGGTGGTCAGTGTGTATATCCTGATCCGGAACCTGCGCAACCAGTCCCGGGAGGATATTCGTGAGGTCTGAATCATCAGTCGCGATATATGAAGAAATGAAATTATCCTCTGAAAACTGCCCTGCAAGATATCGGGTAAAAAATGTATTGGGAAAAAATAACCCGCTCTCGTATCGATAGTGGTAATTATCCGATTCAAACCTCTTATGTATAGGTACAGATAGATACCTTCACCTGAGAATCTTCAGGGTTTTTACCATGATCAATCCAAATCAGATGAAAATTCCGCAAAAAGGCATACCGAAGATGGATATCATTTTTGCCATCCTTCTCCTGATTGCCACACTTTCAACTGCGTTCTGCGTCTATCAGGCGACGCGGTGGAATGGAATCCAGGCAGTTGATTTCGGTGATGCTTCAAAGTACCGGACTGAATCGGTCAGGGCGTCAACCGCAGCAAATACTCTGGTGATAATCGATGTACAGCTTTTTACGAGCTGGGTGGATGCAGTGGGGAAAGGCGATCTCAGAGAGGCAGAATTTTTACAGGAACGCTTCAGGGACGAGTTCAAACCTGCTTTTGCGGTCTGGATTGCCAAGGCAAATACCACAAACCCGATTCCCCCGGGAACACCCTTTGAACTTCCTGAATATACCTTAGCCAAATATACTGAAAGTGCCAGCCTGGAAGAAAAGGCAACAGCGGCTTTTAACGAGGGTAAGGATGCGAATACAAACGGGGACCTGTACATCTCCAACACGGTCCTCTTTGCTATCGTGCTTTTTTTCTGCGGGATATATACCCGGTGGGATTCAATCAGGATCCGTACTGGTATTCTTGCGATAACCCTGGTTGTATTCTCATTCGCACTTTACTCGCTTATTTCTCTCCTGTTCAAAGTAGGATATATCTGAAATCATCACTTTTTTGTAACGTGGAACGATATATGAGCAAATTCAGTGTATTTGTTTATCCCTTGATTTGTTGCAGCCCATAAACCGTTATAATCCGGTTCCCGATCCGGTGCCTTGCGGGGATTATTCCTGCAGGGGATAAAAAAAGAGCGGCCGGTTTCTTGTGATGCGTCTTTGCATAATCCTTGTCATCAAATATTATTTATAACTCAACCCCGGTCACAACACCATGGATCCTGTCCGACGGTAGCTTGTAAAACTGGACCAACGCCGGCGAAAGACGCTTTATCGCCGCAAAGATACGCCAGATCGGATGGGTGGTCACAATATCTTCCATTCCATAGAAGATGGTCTTTTCTTCAATCTCTGCCTCTTTTAAGATTGCCCCGATATCGACGATCTCCATGTATCCCAGGTAGATCTCAAAGATAGAGAGTCCTTTTGCGATCTCGCGGGTGACCCCCCACGTCACCCCAAAAGGTTGTTCTGTCCGGATGATCGAAACGATAATATTATCGTCATATATGATATTGTTCGTGAACATAATCCGCGGGATATACGGGGGCAGGCTGCGGAAGTCACGGGCTAAAAACAGTGCTGATCCTGAAATCCTGTTGATAGATTTATACACTTCATTATACTGTCCCAGGAATTCGTCAAGGGGAACCGGTTTCAGGGCAGCGGCGAGTTTTTTCTGGCCCTTAACAAAGATAAATATGATGGAGAATGGAATGAACGCGATAAGCAGGGAAATATATCCTCCATAGGGGATTTTGTTTAAGTTTGCGAATAAAAAAACAATATTAACCGTTAACACACCCAAAGCTATCGATGTCTTCACAATCTCACCCCTGAGAAGAAGAATCCAAAGTATCATGAGACCGGTGATTACCATAGTGCCACTAACCGCAAGGCCATACGCGTGTGTGAGGTTGTTTGAGGTTTTGAATATGATAATCATCAGAAGTACTGCAGCGAGTAAGAACCAGTTGACAATGTCAATATAAATCTGCGACCGGAGTTGCGGGGAGGTAAAATCGATATGCAGCAGGGGCATGATGCGGGTAGTGATGCCTTGATAGATAATCGAAAAAATTCCCGAGATCATTGCCTGTGAGGCGATCACGGAAGCAATGATGCTGAGAATCAGGAAAGGAATATACAGCAGTTGCATCTCTGAGTACATCATTTCGAAAAGAATATTTTGTGCACCGGGATGGGTGATCAGAAATGCACCCTGTCCAAAATAATTAATGGAAAGCGCAATAAAGACCAGATACCATGCCCTTACGATAGGCTCTCTGCCCAGATGACCCATGTCTGCGTACAATGCCTCTCCGCCGGTTGCACACAGGATTACCGATGAGAGGATAAGAAATCCTGCAAGACCATTATGCAGCAGGTAATTGACACCGTACATCGGATTGAGTGCAAGGAGCACCTGCGGAGCAGCAAAGAGTGCCATCAGCCCTCCAGAAGCAAGTGCCAAAAACCAAAGTACCATAAATGGACCAAATGCCCAGGCAACTTTTTCCGAACCGCGTGCCTGGACTGAAAAAAGAACAATGGCAATTATTCCGGCAACGACCATAAGCGTGACCTGAGAGGTATTCTCCAGACCCGGAATCAGGAGTACCCCCTCAACTGCGGAAAGGATAGTGATAGCCGGCGTGATGACACAATCGCCGATAAAGAGAGCGATTCCTACAATCGTGAGGAATGAAACAAAAGCAACCTGATTTCCTGTTTTCAATAAGGGTAAAAGGATCTCCTTGAGCACGATGGTGCCGCCTTCACCCTTCTTACCAAGGTGCATCGCGAGGTACGTGTATTCTACGGTTACAAGAATTGTGAGCGTCCAGACAATCAGTGAAAGGATACCCATCACATTCTCAGGGGTGGGGGGGATGAGGAGAAAAATTGCCGTGAAGGTGTAAATCGGGCTCGTACCGATATCGCCAAAGACAAGTCCCATCGACTTGACGATTCCCGGGATTGCGAAATAGTTTTTTAGCATTCCTTCAATACCTGTCGTCAGAAATAGGGTATAATCCTTTCTCTTTTATCACGGGGTATCTAATTTGTTTAGGGTATAATCACATTCCAGCGACTAAAAATC
>DATMWO010000233.1:0-2133 GCA_035562475.1 Methanoregula sp. | reverse complement strand
CATGCCTCCGATACTGCCCCGGTGCTTTTTGCAATGATGACAAAAGAAGTTTTTACCTGTCTTCCCCAAGTAGCGGGCCGCTCATCCGTACCATCAGGAATAAACAGAAATGCCATGCAACAATGCCATGCCAGACTTTATTATTACCGGGGAAAAGGTAATTCTCAGGAAGTCCCCGAATCATTTCCAGAACACCCTTTTGATCGGGGATTCCACTTCTCTTCCTGGCAGTAAATTGCTGATACAACCTGGCCGTAAATGTAAATATATTGAAAAAACCGGGTTGAGCGACCAGTTTCAGAAATCAGGCAAAAACGACCACGTGCTTTGAGATTATCATGGAAGCGGTTATGATGACTCCTCCTGCGAACAACGTAACGTCGGAAGGTGCACCGTTGATCAGGAAGAGACCAGATATGAGACGGGAGACGGAGTTATCCTTCCCGGTTACGTTTGAAAAATAGGCTCTTCAGATCCTGAAATGCCTGTACGCTGCATAACACCCGACAATCAATATCCCAAGGACAATCACGTAGAGCACGGGATCTCCTTCTGCTGAAAACCCAAAAAAGGTCTCTCCCTCTTCTTCTTCTTTGGGAGGCAGTCCTACCGCTGTGGTAAACCGGTCCTCGATGCCCATGTTCCCGGTCATCTGATAGGCAGCGAGAGCTGCGATGAGAACAATGATGAGGATTACACCGAAGATGATGAGACCTTTCCTTTCCTCAACTATGCTCATTTCCGGTCACCACCAAGGATATCGGGTCGGATTCTTCCAATATATGCAACAATGAGCCCGGTGAGGAACGCCTCGATGACGGCCACACCCATATTTATCGCGGCGATGAGGGAGAGCCCGGTGAGGATCTGGGCCGTGGTCTGGTTCACACCCTGTATTCCCGAGACAAGGATGATGGTGATCATCATGAGGTTCCCTGCCAACAGCCCAGTAAACGTAGCGACCCCTGCCCGGGAGAACAGGTCCTTTGTGATCTTCTTCATCGCCTTGAACACCAGCCAGGCCACGAGGACTTCTGAGAAGTTCACGAGTACATTTGCTCCAACAAGCCCCCAGCCACCGTGGCCGATCGCGGCAGAAAGGATGTTGACAATGAGAATAACGAGCGTCCCGATGACCGGGCCAGTTAGGATTGCGATGAGGGGAGTAAGGTTGAGGTGAACCCCTCCCGCGATGGGAATCTGGACCTGGAAGATCGCAAACGCTGCGGCTGTCACAAATGCGGCTATTGTGATCATCTTCGGTTCAGGTTTGTACTTTGACCGGAGTAAAAACAGGGCAATACCGATGAGGCAGAGAGCAACAATCCACCATGCAAGTACCCAGAACAGGGTAAACGAACCATCTTCGAGATGAATATGCGCCACGGGTTATCCTCTTTTGGAAATATAGTTTCCGGTTATACTACCAATCACAGAACGGATATAAAAATATTTCCAAAAATTTGGTGTGAGTCCAAATTTTTTGGCCTTTCAACGTTCATCCCATTATCAGTGCATGGCGTTGTGGAGCAGGGAGACAAGGTGCTCACGGGTAATGGGTCGGTCTGCTGAAACGATTCCCTGTTTTTCGCAGAACTCAAGCCATGTCCTGACCGTATCCGGTAACCGCAACCCGGCTTCCTGTATGAGAGCAGAGTTATAGAAGATTTCATCCGGCCGTCCTTCAGCAAAGATTGAACCGTTCTTGACAAGGCAGACCCGGTCAGCGATCCTGGCGGCAAGGTCAAGATCATGCGTTGCAATCACGACGCTTATACTGAAGCGGTCTTTCAACCCGCGGATCAGGTCCTCTGTCATCGCACTGTGGACCGGGTCAAGGTCAGAGGTCGGCTCGTCGAGTGCAATGATACGGGGTTTCATCGCGAGGATCCCCGCTATGGAGACGAGCCGCTTCTGTCCCCCGCTCAGATAATTTGGGAGTTTTTCAACGAGGTTCGCTGCCCCGACCGCGGTGAGGGCTTCCATCGCTGCTGCACGGGCAGTCTCCGGCGGCATCCCGAGGTTGAGCGGCCCGAACATCACATCGTCAAGCACAGTAGGGGCGAAGAGCTGGTCGTCGGAACGCTGGAAGACGATACCGACCTCTTTCCAGAGATCACTCCGCTCGCCACG
>DATMWO010000232.1:0-5860 GCA_035562475.1 Methanoregula sp. | reverse complement strand
GTCTTAGAAGTGTATTTGGATTATTATGGGATATAAGAGGGTGGGGGATGGGGTGAAAATGAGAAAGAGCGATATTGGTAACTTGGTGTGATTCTGTGAAATGTGAACGTTCAATTTCATACTCTGCCTCTCATCTATTATCTCCCCCACAGTCAATGCCTTATGAGAATGACCCCAACCAACCTCCTGATGCCCGCACTCACCGTCCTCCCAGGCATCGTCGCTGCGGTCCTCTTCTTCCGCCAGTAGATAAGCGCAATCGAAGGGTGGACACAAAACGATCTCGAACGCCCGGGGCTTGAATGCACGAGTACTATCAATGAATGAAGAAATGTTCTTCATTAAAAACCGCGGTGCAGGCCACTGTTCGAAGCACAGGTTATTGCAGAGAGGTATTCCTCAGGGGTTATACTGCGGCCGAGGGACCGGTAGGGTGATGATAGTTTCAAACTGCTGGCATGCCATGAAGGGTGATACTGGTCCATGATATTCACGTACGCATCGCAGGATATTTTTTCTGCAATCCACGGAAGCACCTGGTCACTGCCCGCGAGATTTTCCGGCAGCACAAGGTGTCGGATAATCATGCCACGCACTGCCAGACCATCAGTTACTATCAGATCACCAACCTGACGGTGCATTTCTTTCAGTGCAGCGTGCATTGTTGGTACATAGTCCGGGGCATGGGAGAGAGCCATTGCTAGAGCATTGTCACTGTATTTTGCGTCAGGCATATAGATGTCAATAATTCCTTCAAGAAGGCGAAGTGTTTCTATCGCCTCATACCCTCCGCAATTGTAGACGATGGGAATACGGAGTCCCTGGTCAGCGGCAATCCCGACACTCCTGATAATCTGGGGAACAACATGCGACGGAGTCACCAGATTGATATTATGACAATTCCTCTCCTGAAGGCTCATCATCATCCCGGCGAGTGTTTCGCATGACACGGTTTGACCGTTCCCGCGCTGGCTGATATCGTAATTCTGGCAGTATTCACAGGACAGATTACAATGGGTTACAAAGATAGTGCCGGACCCCTTCGTCCCGACCAGGGGAGGTTCCTCGCCAAAATGAGGTCCGAAACTTGCTATCACGGGAATGAGACCTGTCCGGCAAAAGCCCCGTTCATATTCGAGGCGGTTAATCCCACAGTTCCGGGGGCAGACCGTGCAGGACTCTAAAAGTGCATATGCACGGTGAATTCTTTCTTCGAGTTCACCGGATTCACTGAGTGCGATATAGGATGGATCGTTGGTTCTGTCTTTCACCGTTTTATTCATACGATCTTACCGGATGATAATTTGCGAGCGGGGTAGCGTATCGTCAGAGACGTTTGAAGATTTTTTTGGGAATAGGGTATCTCATCCTGATGGTATTTAATCACGCTACAAGGCAATTTTTTCAGAAGGTATTGTAAAATTTTTCTTCGTTGGCATTGGGAATTTTTTGGGGATTAATCGGTACATTGTCCCATGGCAGGAATTGTCTGGACAAGAAATATGATTGCCTGGATTGTTACTATCCCCTTTTGATTATTCTCTTTAAAAATGACAGGATGAATTATGAAATGGAGTACGGGTTCTGTCAGTAATTGAAAAATGCACATGAGTAAAATTTACGTCAGTTTACCGTCGGGGAATTTCCCGATCTTTGCCTCAATACAGGTGTTCCTTTGGTTTTGACCGTGCTACCCCCCAGCCCCTTTCAGTTTCGCCTCCCGATAGGTGCTGTTAGCGGTGATTTTCTGCGTCGATTCAGCCCCGGATAAACCAAATGAGCCCTGAATGAAGTATTCCCGAAAGAATAGTGTCGTTTTTTCACGAATTAGTGCTATGTGGGGTGTCGGTAACCGCTTGTGATGAAGAGTCTCTGACGATGAACCGGTTGTCAGATCTGGTCTCTATTTGGGGTGATAAGGCTCCGACGGCAAACCAGGGAAGTGAAGGCTTCCCGTCCTGTGCTTTGAACCTGATTATCAGGTATCATCATTCGTTATCGTAATCTCAGCCAGAATTGCCCGGATTTTTAAAAGGATAGTATTCGAATTCCCCGAAATAGCGCCGGTTACTTTGCATAGGCTTCTACCAGGTCACGAGCAGTGATTATCCCGGCAATCTGCTTCTTTTTCATAATGGGAAGCCTCCGGATATGTTTTGCAGCCATGATCCTTGCGGCTTCATGGATGCTGATACCGGCAGGAGCTGATGTCATGAGCCCGGAACATGCTTCACCGATCAGAATATCCAGTGATCGTGAACGGGCAATGAATGTCGAGAGGAGGTCCCGTTCGGTAAATATCCCGAGCGGCTTTTCACCACTGGTAACGATCACGCTGCCAACCCGCTGCTGTCCCATAATTCCGGCTGCGGCAAGAACGGTCTCATCTTCATTGATGGTGACAATCTCCCGTGTCATGAATTCATCGACAACCATCGAGGTCTCCGGGGCCTCGGGCATGCTACGGATCAAGTCGGAAGCTGTGATAATCCCGGCAAGCTTGCCGCATACAAAGACACCCAGCCTCCCTTTCTTGTTGATCATGGTCCTGGCCGCTTCCCGGATCTCGAAGGTGGGGCATATCTTGATGAGCGGGTACGACATGATATCCCCGACCAGGGTCTTTCTCATGTCCATGCCAGTTGCAAGGACCCTTGAGAGCAGGTCCCTCTCTGTTACAATAGCGACGGGAGTTTTGTATTTCATGACAATAAGGCTCCCGATGTGCTTTTCACCCATGGTCCTTGCTGCCTGCATCATCGTGGTCTCGGGAGTTGTCGTGATGACCTTGCGGCTCATGATGTCAGCCACTTTAAGGTGACGCCGGGATTCCTTGTAGGCCTGGTCGGTTACGCTCGGGAATTTAATGACTGTTTTTTCACGTACTGCCATAAAGATCACTCCACTGTGAGAATTGAGTTCAAGGTATTAAAGATTTGGGTGCCCTTTCTTTTTCGTCATCGTATAAGAAACGGTTCCCCTTCCCCAATAACCTGAGCCCGTCCGTTAACAACACCTTCCGCGTCAAAGGCATCAGCTCATGTGAATCGTGGACGCGGGATAGGCGGTAAGACGACGAACATCATTTAAGAGATGAATGGCATCACGCGAGGACTCATCGTATAGTACATCCCCCTTGCCCGAGTGAATTTAAGTTGATATTCAAACCTTATTTTTCAAATCGTTTTTTATCAGCAGCTCCAGATTGCTGAACGCAATGATAAAAGACGCTTCCCATTGATTGAACATCTTTACGCATTCTTCTAATTTCCTGATTTTTAATGCCGATTCGAGCCTGAACACGAGTCTTGGTTTGTCATACTCCGGAATTTTTTTCCACATGAACAAGCCATAACTTTCAGCAATACAAGAATGATATTCCTTTCCCAGCCAGTCAATTTCGGAATAGAGTTCATCAAACTTTTTTTGCAATGCCTTCTCTTTTCGGAATGTTTTGCCATTTTTATAGATTCGAAAATTGCTATCAACCTTGTTCCTGTACGTTTCATCGCGGACGATAGTGTGATACAATTCCCTGAACCGGATAAGCAGGGGGGCTGCCAGATTTTTTAACTGGCGCTTATGCTGACAGGCCACGGACGTTTCTTTGAGATAGTTCTGATAATTTCCCTTCAGGACTTCCCTGACCCAGACCGCCAGCGGGAGTTCTTTGTTATTGGTCGTGAACAGCGTCTGCTTCTGTGCATTCAGTCCAACACTTCGGATACCCTTTGATATGAAAATATGATTTTCAGGACCAGTATCAAATTGTGAATTGTCAATATAGGGGATTGTTTCCTCACGTCGATCGTCTTCTCCGGAAAGATGAGAATGATACCAGGATTCAAAATCCCTTGTTCTCTCTAAAAAATTATCCAGTAACCAGTATGATTCAATTCCTTCGTTCCGGTATTTCTTGTCTCTCTCTTCCAGGTCATGGAAAGAAATTTTACTGATTTGTATCTCAAAAACAATTTTCCTGCCATCCTTGATTGCGCACACATCCGAGATCCATGTCCGGTCCGGTGCCGGAAATTCAACGTACGTCTCCCATTGTTCGGATTTACAGATCCGGTATATCCGGTATTTGATTTCCAGGTGATCTTTGGACTCCTGTTCATAATTACATCCGGTAGCACTTGCATGGTAGAAATGCCGGGTTCCCTTTTTTGAAATCCTTAAATGTCCTGGGTTTCCGCAACAACTCATCCTTACAGGGAGTCCCTTCTTATGCCGGGAGTTCAGTCTTGTCCATTCTTCATCGGAAAGGTCTGGGCCGATAATTGTTGCTCCATCAACAATTGCCTTGAGTGGCACAATGATCCCATTTACTTTTTATCAATTAAATCCTGCCGGGTCCCAATGATTTCCAAAAGAAGATTTATGAATACCCCTGCGTTACGATACATACCGAAAATACCTGATTACCGAGGGGTGTGAAAAACATGAAAAAAACTGGAATACCAGGGATATTTGTATTTCTGCTCATAGCGGTGGCGATGATCGTTGCATGTATGCAGGTACAGGAACCCGACTCCGGCAACATCGTGATCAAGTACAAGTTCTACGGTGGATTCGTCATGCCGACGCATGCCCTACAGGAACTGGTGGTCACCAAGGACACTTCGACATTCACCATCACCGCGGCGGACGGTAATATCACCGAGCACTTCGAAAAGAACCTGACCATGGAGCAGTTCAACAGTATCGTGAAGGTGTTTATAGACAACAACTTCGCCTCCTACGGAGACCGGTATGACGAAGCCCGGAACTATGTGACCGACGCTGGCTTCACGGATATAACGTTCACGGCAAACGGGAAGACAAAGACCGTAACGACCTACAATATCAACGATTACCTGCCATCCGGCCTTATAGCAATACGGGAGAAGCTCCAGGAGACTGTCGAATATACGAAGTCGCTTGACGAGAGCCAGATAAAAGCTCTCGCAGAGTCCTGGATACGGGAATCGCCGACCTACATATATGACGGATCAGGCCTCGGATTCGTTAATTATGTCCAGCAGGAATCATTTCCCGTCCGGCACGAATTCACCTACAATTTCACGAGCAGCCACGCAGGGTACGGCGATCGGTCAGGAAAGGTGACTGCCATGGTGATCACGAACCATACGATAACGATCACGGTCATTGACGGGAACGTAGATTCAGCGATCATCGATGGGGTATGGGACGAGACGGGCCAGTTCATGATCGGCTCTGAACAATCCCTCTCGTACCAGCCGAAGATGTGCGAGAAGACGCCATGGCAGGTCTGGGAAGAGAACTCCGGGAGGGTATACATACGGGCGCCGACCGATGAGGAAATAATTAAACACTACTACGCATCCGTCTACAGCATCGATGTAAGGAATGTAAAGAAGATCCAGCTCGGCACGGTGTCATGCCAGGCCTGTGATGTCTGCCCGGAGACCTACCGGTTCGGGCTCGCTGTGAACGCGAGTGAGATGCAGCCATTGCTCGATGAGGGATGGGTACGGACTGGATGATTATTCTCATTTTTAGGAATCTTGCGGTACAAAGTGTAGGGTCCTGAAGAAAATGCAATATTCACGTCTGTCAGCGACGAAGGATATTCCAATCTTTGCCCCAATACTGGTGTTCTTTTCCCCTTGACCGTGCTATCCCACCAGCCCCTGTGCGATTCGCCTCCCGATAGGTGCTATTAGCGGTGATTTTCTGCGTCGATTCGGCCTCGGATATCTAAATGGGCTATAAAATGAAGTTTTCCGAAAACAATAGTGTCGTTTTTTCATGAATTAGTGCTATTTTAGGTATCGGAAACTGCTTATGATCACAAGTCTCCGACGGAGAATGTACCAGGGGAAAATGTATGTCC
>DATMWO010000231.1:0-7246 GCA_035562475.1 Methanoregula sp. | reverse complement strand
GCAAAGAGGTTGCCGCCAAAGAATTGCTGGGCGATTACCGGGTCGGGCTGAATGAAACCCCCCACAAGGCTCGGAGCAGCTTCAATGACAATCATGACCATGACAAGAACCTTCTGGAGTCCCATGTACATGACCTGCCCGCGCGTCTCGCTTGTATCAATGTGGAGGATATCTGCTCCTTTCAGCAGCTGGAGCACGATGGATGCTGTAACGATTGGTCCGATCCCCAGTTGAACAATTGAACCACTTGCACCTGCAAGAAGTGCACGCCAGGCAGCGAATAAATCCGTGGACTGGGGTGCCATGCCAAAAAGCGGAATGTTCGTCAGGGCAAAATACAGAATCAATATTGCAACAGTCCAGATCAGTTTATTCTTGAAATGGACATGTCCTTCGGGACTCCTCACTGCGGGCATCGCAGCGAGCAGGGGTTCCATTCGATCCAGCAGGTTTCCCATTGTTTCACCAAAAAATTACGGGGCTGGTCAGGCGACGAGTGCCTTTCCACCCATTTTTTCAATCTTTACCCTTGCCGATTCAGAGAATGCCTGCGAAGTAATGTTCAGCTTTTTTGTGACTTTCCCGCTGCCCAGCACCTTCTCGATGCCCATATCAGCGGTGTTGATTATGATGACATCTCCTTCATTCTTTGCAATACCCTGCGCCAGGAGCGATGGTATAATCTGATCGATAATCCCGACATCCATTACCGTGACGGTAGTACGGGAACTATTCGAGAAACCATCCTTTCCAAAGACCGGTCCTCCCATCTCTTTATACCACTTGACAAAGTGGTGAGCGTTAATACCGGCGCGACCGCGACCGCCGCGGTTGCCTGCACCACGACGATTTTTATGGGTGCCGCCACCGCATGTCCGCGATCCGCGGAACTTTGAACGTTTGTTGGTTGGCATCCTGCATCACCTCATCTTATAGAGGAGAGTATTGATCTCCTGACCATAATAGCCAAGCGCTCCTCCCTGAGGGAACGTGCGTTTGGTGGTCTTGTATCCCTTGCGTGGAGGATGAAGGCGTAATACAGGTTTGAGGCCCGGAATTTCACGCAGTTTTGTTTCACCACTCGCAAGCGCCTGTGCAAACTGGGAAATGCTGCTGTATGTCGAATTCGATCTGATGTACTCATCGGTCAACGGTGCATCACCAATGACCCTGCCGCGGGTCAGCAGCAGTGTCTCAATGGTGGAGGCATCCGCTTCTCCATAGGCAACATAATCCTTTACCTTGCGGATCATACCGAGGTTTTCCGGTGTGTCCGGCACGAGCACACAGTGGTTGATGTGATGTAGACGCAGCATCTTGAGTGTGTCCTTGATGTCCCGGCGCGTTTTTACGACGCCACGGACCTGAACAACTGCGAACATTTACGGCAACCTCCCTGTCCTGATCATATTGGTTTCATTGAGGGCGTTGAAGGTAGCCTTGGCAAAGTTGATAGTAGTACGTGTCTGTCCGCGTGCGAACGTCCACACATCCTTGATTCCTGCAAGCTCAAGCACTTTCTTACTGATATCCCCGGTAACAAGTCCGATACCCTGGGGTGCGGGTTTAAGGGTGACCTGGACACTGCCCGCAGTTCCCTTAACCTGCATCGGAATCGAATGAGTTGCGTCACACCCGCATTCCCAGCTGCCGCAGCCGCGCCGCACCTTAATAAGATTCATCTTTGCTTTCACGATCGCCTTCTTGATCGCATTACCTACTTGCACGTCCTTACCCTGACCAAACCCGATATACCCGTTCCGGTTGCCAACAATAACAACAGCACGGAACTGAACGCGGCGACCTGAGTCGGTCATCCGCTGCATCATGGCGATATCAAGAACTTCATCTTCCAGATCGGGAAGGAACATATCGACGATCTGGGGTTCCTTGATCGGCCTGCCGCTTTCAAGTACCTGGTCAATACTTTTGATCTCTCCCGAGGCGACGAGTTTGCCAAGACCGGTGACCGGGCGCCACTCTTCTCTTTCATAAGCCATTTACACCAGCTCCTTTTTTATGGCGTCTGCCACCTGTTCGACAATTGAAACAATATCACTGGCATTTTTGTTATACGCAGCGATATGTGCACCCTTGGCACGTTCGTCGGAGGGAAGGATCTTCTCTCCATGAGGTACATCAAGTCCAGCTTCAACGGCACCTTTCAGTGCGGCGAAGACCCGGGCACCGGGAGTTGCGCGGTTGAGCCCGATATCCAGGATAGCCCTGCCGTAATCTGCTTTTTTCGCTTTTACGGCAAAGAGCATACCGGTCAGGTAGGCTGCCGGTGTATTGGATGTCGATCCCTTGTATCCGTATGTTTCCAGTTCGGCAGAATTTGCTGCGACGAGTGTGCGGTCGCCATCCATCTCTGCTGTAACGAGTTGGATAATGATATGCCGGTTTGTTTTGCGCACAACCATTCGTGGCGCATCTGCTACGACGAGCCTGGTCCGCTTGTAGTAATCGGTCTTGCCCTCTCTTCGTCTTCTGAAGGGAACAAAATACCGTGATCCTGTTGCCATGTTACTTCATCCTCCCTGCGAGGATCTCCATCTGTGCCTTCATGTGCGCAACGCTCCTGAACTGACCGCCGGCCGCTTTCCGGTAGATTATGCGGTACAAATGACGGTCAATCGTACCGGCATCGCGGAGTTCAACGAGCACTTTTCGTATAGCACGGATCTTCTGGACCCAGGCCGTTTTGCTTGGATTGCGGGCACCTGCCGCACCCTTTCTTTTTCCCGCACCCTTACGGTGCCCGTATGACCGTTTTGCAATCCGTGCACGGGCTCTGCCGCGGCTTACACCTTTCTTCTGTTGTGCCTTGATTGCGCCATCAGTGATAAGCCCTCGTAAGTCTTCACGAGAGATTGCGTTCTCGATATCCGAGATACGGGCCGGGTCAAACCAGACACGGTTGACACCGCACTTTAATACTGCGGCAGCGATGCGTTTCTGGCTGGCAACATCACTCATTCTTCTTCACCTCTGACTCGGTCTTCTTTTTTGTCTTGGGTTTTGCAGCTGCCTTGGGTTTGGCTTCCGCCGAAGCATCCGTCTTTGGCTTCGCAGTTTTCTTGGTTGTTTTTGGAGGAGCTGCTTCCTTCGTTTTTTCCGGCGTTTTTTCTGCTGGTTCCGCTTTCGGTTTTACCGGTTTCTTTTCTTTTACCGGAGCCTTTTTCTCTTCTGCCTCGGGTGTTTTCTTTGTCTTCTTGGTATCTTTTTTGACAGGTTCTGCCGGGGCTTTTGACTTTACGGGTTTCTTTTCTTCACTCTTCTTGGTGTCTGCCACCTTTGCTGGTTTTCTGGCCTTTTCCTGTTCTGATCCGGTCTTTACCGTGCGGGCATTCAGCACTTTGAACCCTGCCGTAAGTGCCTTTTCCTGGAGTCCGGCACGGGTACGGTCACCGACTGTTGCTCCTATCCGGATCGCATGAGTCTTTGGATCAATACCCTCAAGTTCCTTTACCGATGAGACCAATACCTCAAAAAATCCGCTGGGGTGCATCCCGCGGACTGCAATCGGGCTTCCGAACCCGGGCTTAGGGAGAGCTCCTTTTGCCTTTTTCTGCTCTCTCTGCTTATTGTGCTGCCCCCGTGGCTTTCTCCAGGAATCAGAGAGCTGCCTCTTCTTACCGTATCCGTCACGCTTGAAGGTTGCACCCTTTTCTACACGCACCCGGATTAACCGTTTTATTTCCGTGGTCATCGGTCTTCAGCCCCTCTGCACAATATAGATGCCATCCTGGAAGACCCTGGGATCACGGTTACGGATGTGGGTAGCATGCTCAATGTTTGCTGCCGAGGTTCCGACCAGTTCGCGGTCGATTCCCGTGAGCACAACTTCATCATTTGCTATCTTTGCTGTTACACCCGGCTCAATCCGTGCGTAACGCGCCTTCTTCTCACCAAGGAAGTTGGCAATCTCAAGCCGGTTTCCCTGGAGTTT
Organism: Methanoregula sp.; assembly: GCA_035562475.1. GTDB lineage: Archaea > Halobacteriota > Methanomicrobia > Methanomicrobiales > Methanospirillaceae > Methanoregula. Next base: position 3,294 of record DATMWO010000231.1, on the reverse strand, counting down.
CAGCTGGATCGGGAAGTGGCTGTAGACCATTTTCATATGGTACTCAAACCCTTCACTGACACCCCGGCACATGTTTTTGGTATGCGCCTCCAGTGTCCCAACCATCGCTGTCATCTCTTTTCTCCTGGACTCGGTTGAGATAGTAACCTCGTTTCCTTCGCAGGTTACGATTACCTGGGGGAACCGCATGTTTCGTGAAAGCTGACCTTTTGGCCCTTTCACTTCGAGCTGCGAGCCATCCAGACGGGCTTTTACACCCTCGGGAATCTTAACAATTCTGACTGCTGACATAATCTCGCACCTTTTAATAAACATACCCGAGCAGTTCGCCACCGATACCATCTTTCCTCGCCTGTTCGTGTGAGATTACACCACGCGAAGTCGAAAGTATCAGCAGCCCGAAGTTCTTTCCGGGCAGGTACTGCTTCTCCCAGTATTCCATCTCATCCAACTGTACCGAGAACCGCGGGGTTATCGCACCACACCGGTTAATTTTACCCGTGAGGTGAACCTTAAGCTGTCCTCCCCTGCCATCATCGATGAACTCAAAACTGCTGATGTAACCGGCATCCTGCATAATACGGAGCATTGCACCGAGGAGTTTACTTGCTGGTTCGATGATGCACACGGACTTACCGGTGTCACCGGCATTTTTTAGGGAACACATTCCGTCTGCTATTGGATTACTTCGTGTCATTGTGCATTCACCTTCAGCTCATCTTTTTAAATCCGATTTTCCGGGCCCACTCGCGGAAGCACTGCCTGCAGAACATAATATGATATCTGCGCACAAGCCCCTGTTTACGCCCGCACATCTTGCATTCGTTCGCACCGCGACCATAGATCTTCTTCTGTTCTCCAGCCATTAGCGCACCTCAACCTGATACTGCTCTTTGAGAAATGCAATCGCATCCTCTTTTTTCACGCGCTGTTTTGCCGGGAGTTTTTTCTGCTCCATGCGCCTGCGGGTGATTCGTATGCCTTTGCGTTCGAGCACCACATTGACGTCCATACCAAAGATACCAATCTGTGGATCGTAAGACATGCCGGGAAAATCAGTATGTTCCTCTATTCCAAATGAGATATTCCCGCTTTTGTCAAACTGGCTCTCAAAGACTGTCTTGTTAATGATCCCAATCGATGTCGAGAAAAAATCCCGGGCGGGTTTGCCACGGAGGGTGACCTTGCATCCAATCGGGGCACCTTTCCTTATTGAGAATGCCGGTTGGGTCATCCTGGCAATGCTCCGGATAGGGGTCTGTCTGGTGATCGTCTTCATGATATTTTCAGCTTTTACGAGCTTTTCCCCGCTCTCGCCGACTCCCATGTGAACTACCACCTTGTCGATATAGATATCGCGCATTGACGTCACTGCTCATGCCCCCAGGACGCTATCGCGGATGTCTGTTTTCCGACCATGTAAATATAGGGTGCTATAGTGTCAAACCGTGTCTTTGTTGTTTCATCCTCTAAGATAATCTTATTGGGGACACTGCCCGGCATCTTGATGATATCAACGATTCTTGCAACCTTTCCTGAGTGACGACCCCCGATAACCATGGCCATGTTGCCAATGGCAAACGGGAAGTGGTCAATAATATTGAATCTTGTTTCAGGTTCAAGCGAAAGAATTATCGAGTCACCGGCTTTGTAGGTGTTGTCAGCAAGCAGGTTGGCTCCATCCCTCATGTTGAGCTGAACCTTACCCCCTGAGACAATGGTCTTGTTTTTAACCTTACACAGACGCGTCTTTGCTGCCTCGGCATCAATTTCAATAGAGACATGACGACCGTTCTTGTCACGCAGGATACGGTAGAATTTGTTGATTTTCGGTAATGAGATAATATCAAAGATACCAATACCAACTTTTGCGTCCCGGCAGGGTCTTCCATTGATAATTACATCGTTCTGGTGAAGGATCTGCTTCACTTCTTTTAAATTCCGTGCCAGACCCATATGATCACGGAGCCAGACGGCAATCGGCATTGCATTTGCGTTGTGCGGTCCGGGTGCTGTTTTCGTAATGAATTTCGTGGTCTTCTTTGCAATGTGCCACGAGTCCGGGGCGTTTAACCGCTTCAGATGATCCGACATTATTTAAGCCTCCCCTAATTTTTCCACACGACGCTTGTCAGCGAGATTCAGTTTGGTGAGCTCCACATTTGAGGCATCGATATTCCGGGGAACTTCAGTTCCATCAGCTTTCGTGGAAGAAACACCATGGACAACAATTTTTGACTTCTTGGTATCGACTGCATCAACAAGTCCCTCATTGCCAACAAAATCTCCGCGGGTTACCTTAACGGTATCACCCTTAATAACACGCAGCGTCTTTTTCTTGTATTTATCTTTGAGCGCAGCGGAAAGCGGGGCGTTGAGGTATTTGGTCTTCACGTGTGAAGGTGCCTGGTAGCGCGCCTTTCTCTGCTTTCTTGGCTGTTCACTTTCGATTCTTACCATACTTCTCACCTCACACAATGATGGTTGCCATGGAGCCGAGCTTGGGGAACCGTTCAGCGACCTCGCGGGCTATCGGACCCTTGATCTCCGTCCCTTTTGGCTCGTTCTTCTCATCCACAACAACAACTGCGTTGTCATCAAAGGATACCCGCATACCGTTCGGCCTGCGCATCTCCTTTTTCTGGCGGATGATAACTGCACGCACAAGCTTGCGGCGCATGTCAGGGGTACCCTTCTGGACGCTTGCTGTGCAGAGATCCCCGAGGCCCAGCTTGGGCTGGCGGCGCCTGACACCGTGGTAGCCGAAGACAGAAATGATCTGTACTGTCCTGGCACCGGTATTATCGGCGCAGGCAAGCCTTGTCCCGGTGGCAAGAGCGCGAGGAATAGTGGACTGCTTTGCCTTCATGGCTGCAGCACCTCTACGACAACGAAGGTTGTACTCTTCGACAGCGGTCTGCATTCAGCGATCTTCACCATATCGCCAACCTTGACCTGAATACAGGCAGGGTTGTGGGCGTGAAGTTTCGAGCTGCGCTTTTCATACCGCTTATATTTACGGATGTAGTGCAGGTAATTACGTGCGACTACGACCGTTCCCATCATTCGATCGCTCACGACTTTGCCGGTGATCACCTGGCCGCGCACCGGTAAAGTGCCGTGAAACGGACAATTAACGTCATGGCATTCCTCTTTTGGTGCCTGAACGTTCAATCCAATGTTTAGTGCCATTATTTTATCCTCTTCTTTTCGTGCAGGTTGATTCTCTTTTCAGGAGCCAAAACCATCACGGATCCATCTATCTCAACAAGTTCACTGCCTGGAAGGTGCAGC
>DATMWO010000230.1:0-3213 GCA_035562475.1 Methanoregula sp. | reverse complement strand
ATACAGAGACCTTTGACAGTAAATCTATGAGATCTCCTTCAGAGATCAAACGAGTCGTTGAGGGACGATTGCGGTCATATCTTTCTCGGGACAGGACCGGAATCCGGCGTGAACTGCTCAGACTTTTTGTTAAAACAAAATCGCTCACGATTGCAGAACTCGTCGCTGAACTTCAGACTCGGTTTGCAGTTACCTTCCATGCCATCGCTTCAATGGTCGGCATCATTGCATCCCGCATCGGGATCCTCCGCGCAACGCGAAATTCCGACGGTGTAAACAACTACGAACTCAAAGACAAATACTTTGACATCGTGGTCCGGATCGTTGGGGTCAGTTAAACCCGTTTACGATCCACAACGGTTTTTACTGCAACATTCCTAGTATACTAGCATCATGCCTACCAAAGACACCACCTGCATAAGCGAGGTGACCATTGTCCCGGAAGTGATAGAATATATCAAAAAACGGGACTGCGATTTTCGTATCTGCACATCCTGTGGCGGACCAATACTTTTACCTATCCGCATCAAGCCCCCGAAAAAGACTGATCTCCTTCTCAGGGCAGGAAATCATATGATCTATGTTTCTGTTCATCAGGCCCGATTCCTGCATAACATCCGGATGGATATGGTTCCTTTTTTTGATGATGATGATCTTGTCGGACATGAATGCGGATGAGTTTTGAAGAAATTTCCCATACGGCAGATGTAAAAATCCGGGTACATGCGCCCACACTTGAAGCACTTTTTTCTGAAACCTTCAAAGCCCTGATGCAGGTGATGTACGGAACAGATCGTGCCTGTGGCATTCGAAAGACGATCACACTTCAATCCTCTGATAATGAATCGCTCCTTGCAGATTTCCTTTCAGAGGTGCTTTTCTTATCAGAAGTGGAAAGTCTTGTCTTTTCAGATGCCTGTGTCACCATAAACGGTCCGGGTCTCAGAGCAGAACTTTCCGGTGAAGCATTCGATCCTGTCCGTCATTCAGGAGGATCTGAAGTGAAAGGGATTTCCTATTCAGGACTCGCAATCACGCATGAGGTGAATGGATATATGCTGGACATCATATTTGATGTTTAAGACTAAAGGCAGAGTGTGATAGACGGATGCTTGAAGGTATAAACCAAATCGGCATGCATGAATGGGAGGTACCTGTTGGATATGTAGCTGGCATGCGGGTCCCGGGACGATTCTTTCTTTCTGAGTCATTAGGCAAGACGCTCGAACCGGGTGCTGTCCAGCAGCTCGCGAACGTGGCAACCCTGCCCGGCATACTGAAAAATTCGCTTGCGATGCCCGACATCCACTGGGGTTATGGATTCCCTATCGGGGGTGTAGCTGCGTTTTCTGTTGATGAGGGGATTATCTCTCCCGGAGGAGTCGGGTTTGATATTAATTGCGGGGTGCGATTACTTGCAACCCCTCTTCTTCATAAGGATGTTGCCGGCCGCAGGGATCTTATGGATGAACTCTTCCGCATGGTGCCTACGGGAGTAGGTGCAAAGAGTTCAAAGAAGGTGTCTTCCCAGGTGCTCGAAGACATGATGGTACACGGTGCCCAATGGGCTGTCAAGGCAGGATACGGTGTTGAACGTGACCTCATGCGGTGTGAAGAAGAGGGATTCATGAAAGCTGCAGACATGCGCGCCGTCTCTGCCAAAGCAAAACTACGCGGAATACCTCAGGGAGGGACCCTCGGATCAGGAAATCATTTCCTTGAAATCCAGGTTGTGCGTGAAATTTTTAACCCGGGTGCAGCAAAAGCGTTTGGTCTTGCCCTCGGACAGGTCTGTTGTATGATCCACTGCGGTTCCCGAGGGCTCGGGCACCAGGTATGCACGGATCACCTGAAGATACTCGAAAGCGCAACCAGAAAATATCATATCACCATTCCTGATCGACAACTTGCCTGTGCACCGATAACCTCCCCGGAAGGCGTGGCATATTTTGGTGCCATGGCAGCCGCAGCCAACTATGCATGGGCGAACCGGCAGATGATAACCCATACGACCCGGCAGGTACTATCAAAGATGTTCAGGATTGAATACGATCAGATGCCGCTCATATACGATGTCGCGCATAATGTTGCAAAGATGGAGGAGCATGTTCTGGATGGAAAGCGCATGAACGTCTGTGTGCATCGAAAAGGCGCTACCCGTGCATTCGGACCAGGATCACGGGACCTTCCTCCTGATCTTACTTCGTTTGGGCAACCAGTTATCATCCCTGGCAGTATGGGTACGTCTTCATTCGTTTTACACGGAACTCAGGTTGCCATGGACAGAACATTCGGGAGCACCTGCCACGGTGCAGGGAGAATAATGAGCCGGACACAGGCAAAAAAGAATCTGAGTGGGAGGGAAATCACGGCGAACCTCTTAAAAGAGGGTATTATTGTCCGATCACACAGCGAAAACGCCATCGCTGACGAAGCTCCGGATGTCTACAAACCCAGTGATGAAGTGGTAAATGTGGTTCATGAGGTGGGGATATCCCGGCTCGTTGCACGTCTGTCACCCCTTGGAGTGATCAAGGGATGAGCTGTCGTGCAGGTTTTGTCTGGGGGACAAAACAGCACTTCAACCGGTATATCGAAGACTGCGGTATTTCCTGTGAACTTGTCACCCCTCATATGCTCGCGGCCCCTTTTTTCCGGGGCACATTCAATTGTCTTATTATTCCTACAGGTTTTGCAAACCCTGCTTATTCAAACCTTCTTCCGGCACTCCGCGCCTCCTCATCGAGAATCAAAAAATTTGTGGAAAACGGTGGAAATCTCCTTGTCTTCGGCGCAGCGACCGATAAACCGGATGCTTATGACTGGCTCCCCTTTCCGGTAAAGTACCGGCATGACTGCCACCCGCGCCAAATTGAGTGCGGTGCAGATTCCGATACCAGTACACTCATCGACGATTATGATTCCCAGTGCATTGAGTGCGATGGCTCATTTCCATCACATGAAGGAATATGCGTGGGAGTTGCAGAATCATCGGATGTAATTATTGAAAAGATATTGGGACAAGGGAGAATTGTGGTGACAAGTGTCCATGAATTTCCCTCAAAGGGGTTTTTGAAGCGTTTCTGTTCTTCGGGAAAAGAAAGCACGTTCTAGGAAAACAAAGGGTTACATGTTGTAGTTTCTTGACAGGAAGTTTAAAAAACAGCCAGTTTTTAAAAAAAAATCTCTGTTAAAATGCTCAGTACTCAGCCA
>DATMWO010000229.1:0-2003 GCA_035562475.1 Methanoregula sp. | reverse complement strand
GTGCGATACAACGTTCGCGCAATATAAAAGAAAGAGTCGTTACCGGTGCTGCGTGACGACAACGGTCGGGGGATGGATCCTGATCGATGTGTAAATGTCCACGATCGCTCCCTGGAACACCTGGACTGCCCGGGGTTTGTTCGGGACCTTGAACGCGAAGATATACATGCCGTTTTCTGTGGAGGTAAAGATGTAGGTCCCTTTCACCTCATCGGTCTGGAAATCCAGCTCATAGGATTTATAGCCGGATATTGGTATGGTGTAACTGTGGGCCTCAATCTGTGAAGGAACACCGTAGGTCTTTCCAACGGCAAGGGTAGCGCTGTTGAAGTACCTCTCAAAGTCCGCTCCGGGGTTCTGATCGACATCAACACTCAGGGAAGTGTAGGATACTGAGTCACCCGGGATGGCAATGGGAGAGGAGAACTTGGCGATATTTACTGTTGTGGTGCCATAGTCCCTCACCCCGGTCGTGAGGACATCCTGCCTCGTCCAGCCAGCCGGGACCGAGATGGTTACTCCATAGGGAAGGGATGCACTCACACCCGCATTGGCCGGAACAGGTGCACCCTGCCCGGCAGTCACACCAGGGAATCCTGTCGCCGCGGGAATTTTCTGGTCCGTAGGACTGGTACAGCCGGTGAAAAGCACGGTTATTACTACAAGCGCGACGACTGCCATGCCGGTGCAGGGATACCAGGAAAACGAATTCATGGAAGTTCTCTCCTCATCCTGCCAGATGCAGTTGTTATGTACTGAGTTACACGGATTGAAATGAATAAGATTTTGATTGAACGGGACCGGGAGGGATGGTATGGCATGAGCCCTGGCCCCTATAGCGTATACAATCATGGATCAGGTGTGTTTCTTCTGCCGTACCACATCATCTTCACTGTTCCGGCAACCAAATTTTTATTACTACCCCGCGTGATAGGGTTCACCTATGACAATCTATGTGACGCTCGGGAACCTGAAAAGCAGTGCATTTGAAAAATTTGACCGCATTGAAGAACGGGACCAGAAAGCAAAAAAGATCATCGAATCGCTCGGGGGGAAAATGATCTCCCTGTTCTACACGTTCGGCCGCTATGACTTCGTGGCAATCATTGATATGCCCACCAAGGAGAGCGTGGTGAAGTTCCTTGCGATTGTTGCAAAGTTTGGTACGGTCCAGACCGAGACCTTAGAGACCGTTTCCCCGGACATGTTCTATAAAATCGCACAGGAGATCTAAACCGTAATTATACTCATTTCACCTTTATTTCCCGATACTGATGCCGGTGCTCCCTGCAGGGATACTCTCATCTCTTCACGGGTAGTAGTGAACTACATGGACAGGATTACCCTTCGATCGGTTGCATTGGCGGCAGTATGTATTCTCATACCCGTGGTTTCAGGAGCCGTTATCGGCATCCTCACGATGTCCGGCGTGACTGACTGGTATTCAACACTCAACAAACCCTGGTTCACGCCACCGGATTACGTCTTCGGCCCGGTCTGGACGGTTCTCTACATCCTGATGGGGATCTCCCTGTACCTTGTCATTATGCAGGGATGGGAAAACGAAACCGTGAAGACCGGAATTATCCTGTTTGGCGCCCAGCTGGGGGTAAACCTCCTGTGGTCCCTGATCTTCTTCGGTCTGCATTCACCCCTGGCTGCTCTTGCATGTATTGTGGTGTTGCTTGCCCTCATCGTTGCGACCATCATCACCTTTTACCGGCTGTCAAAACCTGCTGCTGTGCTTCTCGTTCCCTATCTTGCCTGGGTATGCATCGCCACTGCATTAAATGCCGGGGTTGTTCTCCTGAACTAAAGCATGACGAAAGACAACCTTTACTCCCCGGAACCCTCCAGACCTCTCCGATGAAAAGGCATGCTGACCTCATCGCTCCCTGCGGCATGAACTGCGGGAGGTTTCCGGGAAACGGGGGGTGAGCAACGCGAACCAGCAGCTGTGGATTGAAGACTTTTAATTCACCCCCGGGCCCCGGTGTTTCCTT
>DATMWO010000228.1:0-3432 GCA_035562475.1 Methanoregula sp. | reverse complement strand
GTATTTAGTTTTGCCGCCATAATAAAATCGTTTAATGTCAACCCGCCGGCAAGATACGTATAGTATGAAATTTCGACGAATCGTGACTCTTTCATGCAGATATCCGGAATATGCCCTTCCTGTGATGAAAGAGCCATAACTTCAATAAAAAATTCAACGCACCGGTCGCTGTCATCGAGCTCAAACACCCGGGTAAGGTGACCATTGGCAAGCGACCATCCAGGCACTTCACCAAAGAGCTCAAACGTCTCCTTTCTGGTCAATGGAGGAGATCCCACCCGATAAGTAGTGCATTTTTGTTGTGCGAGTTCCATGGTTATTTTGTCGTCTCTCTGAACAAAAAAAGGTTCTCTTGAACAGGTGATCAGATTTTCCCCCCGCGGGTATTTTACGAGGATTCTGAACTTTGCTGAACGCATGTCATCTTAAAGGACAAATTACCCGGAAAGAACATAATGCGTCAGGGACTACCCAATATGAGAAAAACGTGTCATCAGTATTTTCAACTCTCCACGAATCCCTCCAGCAGGTGCTTGCCCAACGACTGGAGTGGACTGAGCTCCGTGAAGTTCAGGAGCAGACATATTCAGCAGTGGCGACGGGAAGTGACGTGCTCGTAATCGCACCAACTGCCGGGGGGAAGTCTGAGGCTGCGCTGATTCCTGTTATGGATGATATCCTGAAAAATGGGAGGATGGGAGTGACCTGTCTCTATATCTCTCCTTTAAAAGCGCTGATAAATGACCAGGAGGATCGTTTCAGGGATTTTTGCATACCGACATCACTTTCAGTCATGAAATGGCATGGTGACGTGCCGAAAGGGGATCGCTCCTGGAAGGACGGGGAGCCCCCTCACTTTCTGATGATTACACCCGAATCGCTTGAAGTCCTCCTTCAGGAAAAAAAACTGTCCTTGGATCTCCGTCGGGTTCGGACCATTATTATCGATGAACTCCATGCGTTTGTCGAGTCTGATCGGGGAGTTCATCTTAAAGTACTGCTTGACCGGATGGACCGAATCACAAAGAGACCTGTACAGCGGATTGGACTTTCCGCAACAGCAGGAAATCCCGGGGAAGTGCTTGACTGGCTCTCTGATGGCCGGCATACAGCGGAAATCGTTGAAGTTTCATCACCTCCAAAAGAGAAACAGTTCCTGTTTATTGTAAACGCAGAAGAAAAAGACCGGATCAATGCACTTGTACGGATCGTGGACGGAAAGAAGGCTCTCGTCTTTGTAAACAGCCGTAGTATTGCAGAGAAACTCATGAAGGCAAGTGCCGGGAGGATACGGAATCTTCACATCCATCACTCCTCGCTCTCTCCAGCTACGCGAAAAACATCAGAGGAAGCGTTCTCTTCACAGGTGGGTGCCTGTATCATCTGCACAAGCACGCTGGAACTCGGTATTGATATTGGCGACCTTGATGTGGTCATACAGGTTGGCCCCCCAAACTCTGTTTCTTCATTTCTCCAGCGAATGGGACGAAGTGGTCGGCGTGGGAAATCAGCATATATGGCCTGGGTACTCCAGAACCCGTGTGAACTGTTGTGCAGTCTTGCCATCATAGAATGTGCGACCCGAAAGGAAGTTGAAAACCTCGTTCCTCCAAAAAAACCTTACCATGTCCTGCTGCAGCAGATTTTCCTGTATTTGTATATCCATTCGAGGGTCAGCCGCAAACAGCTGGCAGCATCGGTTCTTTCTCCGCCGGTATTCAAAGACCTTGAGCCAAATATCCTGGATCAGATTGTCAACCATCTCATTCAATCGGGCTATCTGACTACGGATGGTGAAATCCTGATGCTGGGAACTGAGGCCGAGCGGGTGTTCGGGCGTTCAAACTGGAAAGACCTTTATTCGGTGATAAATGGGGGAGGGGAGTACCGCGCCATAACTCCGGAAGGTGAGGTGGTGGGGAAGCTGGATGCACGGTTCGTGAACAGCAGGAACTCAGAAGAGATCTCGCTTGGCGGACGCAGCTGGTCGATGGTAAAGTGCGATGAAGGACATAATATTGTTGTTGTTGTCCCAAGCGGATCGGAAATGTCCCGCACATTCTGGACCAGTGCCAATGAAGGAGGCTTTTCACCCCTTGTCTGCCGGATGGTACAGAAGATACATGCACGAGGGGGATCAGTGCTCCCTATTAGTGAGCAAGAGATGGAGTTACTACAGACCGTGCTCGCACGGATTCCGGAGGGTATCGGAGAGGATGGGTTGTATATCGTCGAACAGACCGGGAAAAAAGGGGTCGAGGTTCTCATATTCTCTTTCTCCGGGAGCAGGTTTAACCGGTTGCTTACTCTGCTGCTTCAGGACAGTCTTGGTGGCAAGGTGCAGGTACGGTATAATGATTTTGTTGTCAGAGTTATGCGGGCAGGAAAAAAAGGCAGGGGGCAACTGGTGAAGTCTGCATTACAAGAAATCCAGAAAATGGGAAAGAATGAAATTCGGGCAGTCCTGCCTTTGCCCCAGGCAGAAGGCTGGAAATTTGCCAGCGCCCTGCCGGCCGCACTCCTTTCTGACCTGTCTCTTTCCGATCACTACCATGCAGAGGAGTTCATGGACATTATGAGGAGTATACCGGTTTTTTTCCTGGATACTCAGATCCCGAGTGTACATTTTCAAAAACAATGAGATGCACCTGTGTTCCCGCTTTTTTGATTACATCAGATTATTATACAGGAAATTGAGGAGATTAATCTATGAAATATGGTCTAATTCTTCTTGCCATTACCCTCATTCTGGCAGGTATCTGTGGATGCACCCAGACAGCACCTCCTGTCCAACCGCAGGCAACGGTAATTGCACCCCTGCAAACGAACCAACAGATGATAGTAACAACCATTCCGGTTCCGCAGACAACAACGTCTGTATCTGATAATACTATCCGGATCAAAAATTTTGTCTTTGATCCCGCAAGTATCAGAGTGAAGGTGGGATCAACCGTGCGCTGGGTGAATCAGGATTCAGTTCCTCACAGGATATTATTTACGGATGGGGCAGATTCGACCGTACTTGCAGGTTCGCAATCCTGGAGCAGAAAATTTGACGTGGCCGGCACCTATGATTATGCCTGCACGATCCATCCGGCTATGCAGGGAACTGTAATCGTAGAATAATGGATTTTTAATGAAATTATCCGCACCTCCATTTTTTTACATTGTTCATCCAGTGCTCGCAGGGGTATGCCTGTCTACCACTGATTTTTTTGTTAGGTACTTTTCAGTAATGCGAAAATCCCGAAAATCCTGATAATTTGTAGTGACGGAATCCGGGAAACTCGCATTCCGGAAAAAATAGACAACTTTTACCAGAAAAAAACGAGTCTGCCAAAGAAAATTATAACCCGGCAATACGAAGCATCGCCCCGATCAAGATCCCGAACATGGATGTCGATGCGGATAACATACCTAAAATAATATATC
>DATMWO010000227.1:0-2020 GCA_035562475.1 Methanoregula sp. | reverse complement strand
TTGTTTCCGTTTTTGTTACCACGTCAGCGGATTTCTGTGGAGCCGCAGCTTTTGGCGGTTCCTCGCTGGCGCTCTTCTTGAAGACACTTGATAGTAGTCCCATAATCAACTCCAATAATGTCCAGTATCACCTGAATTGTCTTAGGAATTGCTTTCTGAAGTTCTTCAGAGAGCCCGAGTTCGAACTCAGGGGATGTAACCCGTGCTGGCTGACACCCGATGATCGTAATATCAACTCTGTCTTTGATGCGCTGGAGCGGTTCGGCAAGATCCCATGAATGGGCATCCCTATACGCGCCTGGCGGCAGATCTTCGACACGGAGTTTTGTGATGGATCCCGGTTCGGCACCATAATCAGCAATATCGACGATTATCAGTTTTTTCGTCACTTCCGGGTCGAGCAGTGTAAAAATAAAATGCGGGCCTCCAAGACCTGCATCCACTATCAGTACATTGTCGGGAAGCGAGAGATTCTGCATCTCTTCGATTACTGCAGGGCCAAAGCCGTCATCGGCGAACAGGGGGTTTCCACACCCTGCTATAACGATCTCCGGATAAAGCATGATCGGGTTACACTCACTGGATGAGCTTCTGAGCCACTACCTTGTTGTCCTCATCCAGTACGATCATGTGGGTAGCACATGATACACAGGGGTCATACCCACGCATGATAACTTCGGCAAGCTGCCAGGGGGCACCAGTGAGTGCTGCACTGCAGGTTGCAAAGTTCCAGGTGGTTGGCACGAGCATTGAGAAGTACTGGACCTTCCAGTCCTTGACACGTGCGATATGGACATCGGTTCCACGGGGGGCTTCGTTGGATGCCCAGCCCAGTGAGCCGTCACCGTCAGGGATGTAGTCTGCAACAACCTTTCCGGTTGTATTGAGTGCATCAATGCAGTCAATCATCTCGTAAAGGCTGTCTGTGTATTCCATCTCACGGGCAACATTCTGTCCGACAGTGCCCTTCTCATCGTAGTTCTTATATACGGCGAGACGTGCACGCGGACCGACTTCAACGGGCTGGCCGTCATACATCGGGATACCAGTGCAGGCTTCCATCTGGGGGTTGACCTTGGTTCCGACCTTGGTAGTTCCACCAATGGGGTACCTGGGCTCTTCGAGATCAACTGTCATTTCGCCCATGTACCAGTCCCATGGACGGACTTCCTTGAACCGGTCAATGTCCCAGCTGGGGCATTCGTCTAGGCTTGAGCTGCCATAGAATGCATGGGTTGCAAGGTAACCCTGGTTGTGGTAACCGAGTGTCTTTGGCAGAGCTACTTTCATGCCTCCGACGTCAACGTGTTCGCGTGCCTGGTAATTGCGCAGGATTGCGATCATGAGGTCCATCTGGGGCTTTGCAAGGGTGAGTCCTTCCTTGGCAAGATCGTACATCTTGGTTTTTGCCTGCTCGGAGCAGTTGCGGTACATACCCCCTACACGAGTGTTTCTCGGGTGGATGCAGTCGCCGCCAGCTATCTGGCCGATGGTCTGGCCAATTTCACGGAGTCTCTGGATGCGCTTTGCAACGGTGCGTACCGGCTCCTCTGCTGTGAACGGGTTAATCTTGATCTCAGTGCCCGGGAGGTAAAGATCGGGCAGGATGAGAATGTCATGCAATGCAATGCTGTGCAACCGGTTCGCGAGCTGAAGGATATGACGGAGCATTTTTGCATCATTGGGAATTTCGCACTTGATGGATGCTTCCATTGCTTCAGTGGCCGCGAGGTTGTGGGCAATCGGACAGATACCACAGACACGGGATGCAATCTTGGGCACCTGCTCCGGGGTCTTTCCGACGGCGAGTTTTTCAACTCCCCTCACCGGGGTAATGGAACACCAGTTACCCGTCTCGATGATGCCTGCGTCGTTGACCTTCAGGACGAGCTTGGAGTGTCCCTCATGTCTTGTGGTCGGGGAAATCTCTACAACTTTCGACAATATTATCGCCTCATGTAATGTTGAGTTGTTCATACCGCTGTACAAAATTTGCTTTATACTTCTCTCATCTCTAGAG
>DATMWO010000226.1:0-10154 GCA_035562475.1 Methanoregula sp. | reverse complement strand
TGCAGTGATCTCTTTATTACGTATGATTTTTACGCACAATGTATTTAAATCATTTATTATTTGTGAAGAATGGTCTTCATACGTGATAAATTCCGGAAGCAGGCGGTTCTCGTGCGTGGAAAGGTGAACGACCTGAAGTTTACCCAGCGATTGTATCAGGGCAGTCTCATCAGATTTCACAGTTTCACCAATCAGATCCGGATTTACCCTGACCATACACAGCGTCCCCTCCCCCGTCAGATTATGGACATAGCACCGTGCGCCTGAACAGATCTGCTCTGCCATACCACGGACAGCATGGTAGGTATTCCAGGACAGGTGCCCCATTGCCATGATCTCACTTTCCGAAAGCCGGAGAATCGAGAGACGGTTGAGCATCCCGGTCAGATTGCGGAGTTCTTCACGATCCAGCGCTTTCCGGTCAATATATGCAGCAACTGCCCCGCTTTTTGCCATCATCGCCAGCACCAGCTCCTCATCAAGCATCGGGATTTCCCGGGTATGGGCGATATGCCCGAACGCCCCACGGGAGGTAAGGGCAATCTCAGTCTCCCGTGTTGCATAGTGGGTACCACCAAATCCTATCAGAGGCACTGAATTCACTGGAGATGCAGACAAAACGCTTTTTGCGACCGCTCTGGCAGCAACAGGATCTGTCCATTCTTTTTCCGTACTCCCGATTTCGACAAAGAATGAGGGGTGTGAAAGACCGGTCGGTCCGTGGTGGGTGACTTCATAGGAAACCCGGTATCCTTCAGGACAGTGTTTTCTGAGTGCACGGAGCGTTGCCTGCATCATCGCGGGGGCTGCAGGTGCAAGGGTGCGGGGACTTCCCCCGACCTCTGCAGTACCAAAATTTCCGGTCACATGCACAGTGAGGACCGGAACAGGATTGGTGCTGTAATGCCGTGAGAGAAAGATCAGGAGATCTGCATCAATCTGTATATCGATATGTTCTGCATGGATCAGACGCTCAGCCACATCATAGAAATCATAGGTACGATCCTGATACTGGTCCCCCCCGGGAACAATCGTACCAAGAAGGTGTTCGATGTGGTGCCGGATATTCACTCCCGCCTTGTCCTGCCGGGAGTTGATAAGAGCGACCTTCATGTACCTAGAGATTAGCAGTTCATCACGATTAAGAGTCTCATGGTGAATGAAAGGTAAACCCTATGATGAAGTAAACAGCATAGTGTTACCATGGACTCAGATAAGATTGAACAGGCATTCAAGAGTGCAGGAATCGAGAAAAGCATCACCTGCCCGGAGGCATTCTCCATCGCTGCAAAGTTCCGCATCCCCAAAAAGGAGATCAGTGAGTACTGTAATGCGCATGGGATCAAGATCCGCGGCTGTCAGCTGGGCTGCTTCAAATGAGTCTTTTTTTACAGGTAGTTTCCGTTTCAACAGCGATTGAAGAAATCAGGAATCTTGCTGTTCGCTGCGGTAATGAATCGGTCAGCCTCGTCGGGGCACTCCACCGTATTCTCGCAGAGGATATCCGTGCAGATGGGGACATTCCCGGCTTCACCAGATCTGTCGTAGACGGGTACGCAGTACGAGCTGCCGATACCACGGGTTCCGGAGATACCATCCCTTCAATCTTCCCCCTTCATGGCAGGGTTGCTATGGGAGCATCTGCAGGCACTCACATCCAACCGGGGGAATGTATTTACGTTCCTACCGGAGGAATTCTTCCCGAAGGTGCTGATGCAGTGGTCATGATTGAACATGCTGAGCAGATCGGTAAGGAAATTCTCGTAAAAAAACCTGTTGCCCAAGGGGAAAATGTTCTCTTTTTTAACGAGGATTTTTCCTCGGGAGACGTTGTTTGTACAAGAGGGAGAAGGCTTTCACCACAGGACATTGGTGTACTTGCCGCTGCCGGATGCGTTGACGTGCCGGTTGTCAGGATACCGAAAGTCGGGATACTCTCCACCGGGAACGAACTGGTTCCAGTGAATGTCCGGCCACTGCCCGGACAGGTGAGGGATGTCAACTCGTTCGTTATTGCCTCGTTCGTACGGGAACAGGGATGTGCACCAATCCTTTACGGTATAGTGCGGGATGACCGGGAGGCACTTCGTTCTGCTATCGGTAAAGCAACCTCAGAATGCGATGCTGTCCTTATCTCCGGAGGCAGTTCCAAAGATGAACGCGATCTGGTAGCTGCGATCATCAGGGAGGAGGGAGCGGTCCTGATCCATGGGATCGCAATTTCTCCCGGCAAACCCACAATTATCGGGAGATATGGGAATATTCCGGTAATCGGGCTGCCCGGTCACCCTGCATCTGCTTTCATCGTGCTCGTTGCAATCATCCGTTACCTGTTTGCAGGAATGACCGGTGAAACGGACAGCGGTGTGCGATCAGTACAGGCTACGCTTGGCCAGAATGTGTCGTCGTCAAAAGGCAGGGAAGATTATGTGCGGGTCGCGGTACGTGACGGGATTGCAACACCACTGTTCGGAAAATCCGGGCTGCTCAATACCCTGGTAAAAAGCACCGGAGTCGTCCGGATTCCTGCTGAAAGTGAGGGACTGGAAACCGGAACACTGGTAGAGGTGATTCTGTGGTAAAACGCTATCTCACGGTGACTTCATTATCCGATACCCTCTCACTTCTTCGCACCGGATTCTCCTGCACACCGACACGCGAGATGGTCCCCTTACTCAAATCGGTCGGACGGGTTACTGCAGAACCCATCTTTGCCCGGTATTCAGTGCCTGAGGTGCACCTTGCAGCGATGGATGGTATCGCTGTCGAAAGCAGGGATACCCGGGAAGCCAGCGAACAGCACCCGGTTACGCTGAAACAGGCAGTGAGAATTAATACCGGTAATGTGGTGCCACAGGGATGTGATACCGTGATTATGATCGAGGATGTACATATCGATCATGGGCGGTTTACCATCCGCAAGGCCGCCCCGGCATGGCAGCATGTACGCCCTGCGGGTGAAGATATAGGGGAGTCTGAGATGGCGTTGCCGTCGCACCACCTGATCCGCCCCTCTGATCTTGGTGCTCTCGCCGCATATGGCATTACGGAAGTACCTGTGCTGACGGTACGGATCGGGTTGATCCCTACAGGTAGCGAACTCGTCCCCCACGGAGAGTTCCCTGCACCCGGGCAGGTGGTAGAGAGCAACACCGTGATGGCAGAAGCGATACTGGGCACGCTTGGTACACACTGTACACGCTATCCCATGGTGAAAGACGACCTGGTACAGATCAGGAAAGTGCTGCAACAAGCGGTTGATGAGAATGATCTCGTAATCATCTCAGCAGGATCATCGGCAGGGACAAAAGACTTCACTGCAGAAGTAGTCGCAAACCTCGGTGAAGTACTGGTCCACGGGATTGCCATCAAACCCGGGAAACCCGCTATCATTGGACGGATCGATAAAAAACCGGTCATTGGTATGCCGGGATATCCCCTTTCGGCATTGACGGTACTCCGCGAGATCATAACTCCACTTATTCACCAGTTCGGCCTTCCTGTTCCCTCGTTTGGTACCATGGACGCCAGTTTCACGGTTTCGATCTCCAAGGATATCGGGAGTGACGAGTTCGTCCTGTGTTCTCTGGGACAGGTAGGTGACCGCTGGGTACTCTCTCCCTTATCACGAGGTGCCGGGGTCCAGATGAGTGCAGTCCGGTCAAACGCATACCTTAAAATTCCGGCCGGTGTCGAAGGATACGAAGCAGGAACAAGAGTGACCGCAAGATTAACCGTTTCAGAGGCTGCCGCAGAACAGGCGCTTCTCCTAACCGGAAGCCATGATCCCCTGGTGGATTACCTTGCAGATCTCCTCTCACAAAGGGAAGTCGAACTTCACTCCACCCACGTCGGAAGCTTGGGTGGAATCCTTGCTCTCAAAAAGAACGAGTGCCATGCAGCCCCGATGCACCTGCTGGCCGAGAACGGGGAATACAACATCCCATACCTGGAAAAATACCTTCCCAAAGAAGAGGTTGTCCTTATTTGCGTCACTGAGCGGCAACAGGGAATAATATCAAAGAACGGTATAGGATTCGATGCACTTTCAAGCCACCTGTTTGTTAACAGGCAGCGGGGTTCCGGTACCCGAATGCTGCTCGATCACCTCCTCAGAAAGAACCGGATCGATCAATCGAAGATCCAGGGATATGAACGCGAAGTGACTACACACCTAGCTACAGCCCTCGCCGTGAAATCCGGAGAAGCTGATGCGGGAATGGGCGTCTATAGTGCAGCGAAGGCACTCGGTCTCCGGTTCATACCGGTGGCATCGGAACGCTACGAGATCGCGATACGTCGCGAGCATCTTGAGGATCCCCGGGTTTCAGAACTCTGTAAAACCCTGGTCTCACCTGCATTTAAGGAGATCCTTGACAGACTGGGGGGGTATGATACAAGGGAGACTGGTGTACGGCGTGAACTGCCATAGCACCAGGACCCCTCCCGCTACTCCATCCCGCCATTCCGGTTGATCACCATCAGCCGGAGCTCGGTCATCTCCTCAATCGCATAGCGAGGACCTTCACGCCCGATCCCTGACCCCTTCATACCACCGTATGGCATCTGGTCGACCCGGAAGGTGGGAATGTCGTTCACGATAACTCCCCCCACTTCCATCTCTCCGAATGCCCGCATGACCCGGTTGAGGTTCTGGGTGAATATTCCGACCTGGAGACCGAACTCACCCGCGTTGGCCATCCGGAGTGCTTCGGAAAAATCATCATAAGGGATTACAGAAATTACCGGAGCAAATACTTCCTCACGAACTACTCTCATGTCCGGTTTCGTGTCGACAATAACGGTGGGTTCAAACAATGACTCTTTCAGTTCACCGCCGATCAGAACGCGTGCACCCTGTTGTTCGGCATCCTTGACTTTCCTGTATGCCTCCTCTGCCTTCTCCTTATCGATCATCGGACCTATATCTGTCGTAGATTCGCGGGGATCGCCAACCTTCAGCGCCTTGATCGCTGAGAGAATTTTTTCAAGGGTGCGATCGTAGACAGAGCGGTGCACCAGCACCCGCTGGACAGATATGCAGACCTGACCGGCGTTGATAAAACCCCCGGTAGCGATCCGGTCTGCAGCAAAATCGAGGTTTGCATCATCGTGAACGATAACAGCTGCGTTCCCTCCCAGTTCCAGTCCTACCTTTTTTCGTCCTGCGATATCACGAAGGTGCCAGCCAACCGCACAACTGCCGGTGAACGAGAGATATGCAATACGGGGATCCCGTACGAGATTTTCCGCACGTACATGTGCACAGGGTACAACGCTAATCGCTTCAGGGGGAAGACCGGCTTCGAGCGTCATCTCACCAAGAAGTAAGCTGCACACGGGTGTAGCGGTTGCGGGTTTGAGAATGATGGAGTTCCCTGCAGCGATAGCCGGTGCGAGCTTGTGGCATGCGAGATTCAGCGGGAAATTAAATGGGACAATCCCCAGAACAGGCCCAAGCGGGAACCGCTGGAGAAAACCGATCCTCCCCACTGTATCATCTGTCCAGTCGAGCGGGATTATCTCACCGTAAATTCGTTTTGCTTCCTCCGCAGAAGTCCGGACGGTTACCTCTGCACGGAATATCTCATTAACCGCAAACTTTTTTGTTTTGCCACCTTCCATCACCATCACGTCGGCCAGCTCATCCGACCGCTTATGGATCTCATCGGCCAGACGGGAAAGGATCCGCGACCGTGTTCCTGAAGAAAGTCTGCGGGTTTTTTCATATCCCCGCACAGCTGCCGCAACGGCTTCCTTCAAATCGCTCTCGCTCGCCAGACAGACCTTTGCGTATAGTTCGCCAGTGTAGGGAAAACACACATTCACGATTTCCGCGGTCTTCTTCTTAACTCCGCCAAGAATAATGGGATATGTCTCCATCAATGATCATTCCGGTCCAGTTCTGCAGGTCTGTTTTATTCCAACGTGTACTCCAGAATTTCCATTGTGGGATGCATATCTGTTCCCGTTACAACATCTGAAGTCATCCATAGAGCTATTCCAACTCCAAAGGCAGGTCTGTCCCAATAAAAGGATTCGGTCCAGTCTAAAAAACGTGGTATTTTTCCCTGCACCCGCATCAGAGCCGCGTTATTTTTACCGGTACCCGGAAGATGGCATCATTGATACCGGATTCCTTCCGGTCATCGGCGCACAGGAAATACTTACCCTGGTTCTTTATCGTGAGGGTCTTTTCCTGGGGAACGGAGATATCATTGAGCTGGATGAGGGGTGAAATCCCGTCATACACCCAGGTCTTCTTTACGGAATCCCAGTTTGGTCTGACGTTTTGGATCTTTTCATAATCATCTACCTTAAGAACCAGAATATTCACATTTATCGTCCCCCCTGCAGGGGATGTTGCCCATATCGTATACTTCTGATCGGGGTAAAGATAGTCAACCCCGAGCGCATTCTGGATGTCAAGGCATTTATAGTCATTAAAATGGGTGTCGATGGTGGTCTCCAGACCAGTGTTTTTTGCCGCCTGATAGGCAGAAGTTACCTGGGTGTACGAGGGAACCGGAGGAACTCCCGGAACGGTTGTTGTCACAGCCACAGGAGTCGTAGTCGGTGTTGTTGTACAACCACAAACACATGCAAGCAGGATCACCATTACCCCTGCAATGAGAGAATATCGTTCGAATCTCATGATGTTCATTTATAAAAGTTACGCATATAATTGTTACGATTCCGATCCGCCAGGTACTTGGTTTTTGGTACTGCCGGAAACCCGGGTTACTGCAATAGGAGAAAAACTACTTTGTCCACCAGCACCAACATCGCTCTACGCACATTTCTGCGTCCTACACATATTCAAGAGGGGTTTTGTGAGAGAAGTCACCGCTAACTTCAATGCACAGTCGATAGAGTGTGCGGTGCAGGAACACTGGCGCACCAACGATACGTACGCACAAGTAAAACAGCACCGCAGTGGAGGGAAACCCTTCTTTTTTGTTGACGGTCCACCCTATACCACCGGGACCATTCACCTTGGAACTGCGTGGAACAAGATACTAAAAGACTCTATCCTGCGCTATCACCGCATGAATGGCCGGCAAGTAATTGACCGGGCCGGATACGATATGCATGGCCTGCCCATCGAAGTAAAAGTTGAGCAGGCACTCGGCTTTGCGTCAAAAAAGGATATCGAGAAGTACGGTATCCGGAAGTTCATCGATCAATGCAGGGAGTTTGCAGTCAGGAACAAGCTCCTGATGGATGACCAGTTCGCCAGTCTTGGCGTCTGGCTGGACTTTCCCGGTGCGTACCAGACGGTTATGCCTGAATATATTGAAGCGGCATGGTGGACACTCGCACGGGCTGAGGAAAAGGGCATGCTCGAACGCGGGTACCGTGTTGTAAACTGGTGTCCCCGGTGCGAGACCGCGATTGCCGATGCCGAAGTTGAATACTGGGACGAGAACGATCCCTCGGTTTTTGTCAAGTTCCCCCTTACAGGTAAGATAAACGAGTTCCTTGTTATCTGGACGACAACACCGTGGACGCTGCCGGCAAATGTTGCGGTGGCTGTCGAAAAGGATCTCGAGTATGCAAAAGTGCTCGCCAAAAAAGACGACAGTGAGACCCTCCTTTGGATCGCCGAACCATTGGTCAAAGCGGTGCTCAAGAAGGGACGGTGTAAGGACTATTCCATTCTGGAGACGAAAAAGGGTGCAGATCTCGCAGGATGGAGATATGAATCACCACTCGCATCCAGCGTGCCACTCCAGCGTGATATCGATCACAAGGTTCTCTCAGCAGATTTCGTTACCCTCGAGAATACCGGCATGGTACATATCGCACCCGGCCATGGCTGGGACGATTTCGTGCTCGGGACAAAGGAAGGGCTTGCGATCGTCTGCCCGGTGGATGGTGCCGGGAAATTCAAAGAAGAGGCCGGGATCTTTGCCGGACAGTTCGTGCGGGATTCCAACGAAAACGTTCTGGTGTCGCTTGGCGATCACCTGTTTGCAAAGGAGACCGTCACCCACCGCTATGGTCACTGCTGGCGCTGCAAGACGCCGATCATCTTCCGGGCGACATCGCAATGGTTCTTAAAGATCTCTGAGATGCGGGACCTGATGCTGAAAGAAGTGGCTAAGGTCACCTGGTACCCGGATTGGGCGGGAAGCGCACGGTTCTACGACTGGATAAAGGAAGCCCGCGACTGGTGTATTTCCCGGCAGCGCTACTGGGGTATACCTATCCCGGTCTGGGTCTGCCCGAAATGCGAAGCCTATCGGGTGGTAGGCACCATCAGTGAACTTGAAGAACGCAGCGGCAGGCCGCTTGCAGATCCACACCGCCCCTACGTGGATGATGTCACTATCCCGTGCAGTTGCGGCGGCACGATGAAACGCGTCGAGGATATCTTCGATGTCTGGTTCGACTCGGCTGTTGCATCGTGGGCTACCCTCGGGTTCCCGGGTAAGACCACAGAATTTGATAAACTCTGGCCTGCAGATTTTATCACCGAAGGTCAGGATCAGACCCGTGGCTGGTTCTACTCCCAGCTTGGAGCCAGCACGATTGCGTTTGGCAAAGCACCCTACAGGAGCGTCTGCATGCACGGGTTCGCTCTCGATGCCGAGGGCAAGAAGATGTCAAAAAGCCTTGGCAACGTAGTAACGCCCGAAGAGGTCATCGCAAAAGTCGGTGTCGATGTGCTCCGGCTCTACGTGCTTTCCTCGTCAGCTCCCTGGGACGATCTCAAGTTTAACTGGGAGGGGGTTGGCACTACCAACCGTGCCGTGAACATCCTCTGGAACGTGTACCGCTTTCCGCTCCCCTACATGATCCTCGACAAGTTTGAACCATCGAACAGGAATGGCGTCTGGGATGGGGCGTACATACGGGCACATCTCAGTCATATGCCTGATGAGGACCGGTTCATCATATCCCGTATTAACTCAGTTGCTGCCACCGTCGACACAGCGTTGAAGGAATGCCAGCTCCACCGGGCAACACGGGAACTGGTGAACTTTATCTTGGAAGATCTTTCCCGCTGGTATGTTCAGCTCGTCCGCCCCCGCATGTGGTCCGAAGGGGAGTCGGTTGACAAACACCATGCGTATGAGACGATCTACTATGTTATGCGCCGGCTCACCGGGCTCCTTGCTCCGTTCTGCCCCCATATCGCAGAGGAGATCTACCAGAACCTCAGGTGCAGGAATGATCCCGTAAGCATTCATTTGCTGGACTGGGATACAGGGGATACGGCCTTTGTTGATGAATCCCTTGAACATGCCGTAGATATCGTCCGATCCTTTGATGACGCATGTGCAAATGCACGTCAGGCGGGTAAGCGGAAACTCCGCTGGCCGGTATCAGAAGTGGTCGTCGTGACGAATGCTGAACCGGTGAAAAACGCAATTGAACAGTTGAATGCAGTCTGCCGGGACCGGGCCAACGCCAGAAAGGTCACTGTCGTTATGGGCAGGTGGGATCGGATCGGCTGGCATGCCGATCCGGTCATGAAGGCACTCGGAAAAGGATTTGGCAAGAACTCCTTCAAAGTGAAGGGGCTTATCGAAGCTGCTGACGGCAACCACATCAAAGCAGAGATCGGGGCCGGGCGGAGTGTAAAACTCGGTTCCAATGGCGAGGTTTTCGAAATCTGTGCGGAACAGGTAACATTCACCGAAAAACTCCCCTCAGAAGTATTTTCCGCTCCCATGCAGGATGCAACGGTGTATGTGGATGTCAGGCTTGATGATGATCTCGAAAAAGAAGGGTATGAGCGTGAGGTTATCCGCCGGATACAGGAGATGCGAAAGCAACTTGATCTTGTCGTCAGCGAGTTCATCTCAGTGGAAGTACTGGTAAATAATGCCAGGATTTTCGATCTTCTTAGTAAAAACAGCAAAAGTACTATTGCCGGAGAGGTTTTGGCCACAGGAACTGACAAAGGTGTCCTTTTTTCCTTCCTTAAACCGATGGATAAACTGAGAAATCATGATTTGATTAAAGACTGGGAAATTGAAGGGGCAACCGAGAGCGTCAGCATGACCATCGGGATCTCACGGGAAGGTAACTAATTTTTTTCTTACCGTCTCACAATCGGTTTCAAGGGGAAAGAAGGGATTTGCGAGCTTTGAAAGAAAATCTTTTTCCTTCGTCAGTTTTTTTGAGATTTTACCATTTTTATG
>DATMWO010000225.1:0-3705 GCA_035562475.1 Methanoregula sp. | reverse complement strand
GGACGTTTTTGTATAACGGAAGGGGGCAGCGTGTGCAGAGGACTGTCAATGGTTCTTCCCGTTGCTATCTCTATGGTCCGACCGGAGATCTGCTCGCTGAGACTGATGAAACGGGAAAGGTGATTGCATGCTATGTCTATTGTCAGGGACGGCTCCTTGCGATGATCTCAGGAGGGAAAACGTATTTCTATCATGCCGACACGTGCGGTCACATCCATAGTCTTACGGATGAACACGGTGACGTTTCTGCGTCCTATATCTATGATCCCTTCGGTAATCTGATCGGGCAAAGCGAACCTCGTGCCCATAATCAGCCGTTCACCTATTGCGGGTTGTATGGGGTTATGAGAGAAGGCGGGGGGCTCTATTTCATGAAACGGCGATACTATGATGCAGTAACCGGCCGGTTCATCCAGAAAGACCCGATAGGGATCATCGGAGGGTTGAATGTCTACACCTATGCGGGAAACAATCCTGTTACCTATACGGATCCCGAAGGGCTCATCGCCCCGTTTATTGCTGCCGGGTTAATCCTTTTCGGATGGGCTGGTGCCAGCCTTGCAATGAGTCATAACCGGAGTTACACCACTATCAACAATGTGCTGGGAGGAGCGAGTGAATACATCTCTGCTCCGCATGCACCAGGTGCGCTGGAAAATTTCCAGAACAAGCTTTCCGGTATGGGAAACATACCCGCAGCGGTTAAAGACGACATATTTGAGGGACAGCAGGAGTTGTGGGACAAATTCCTGAGCCTGCACCCGGCAAGCTGGGAGACTTCTATGGGGGAGTATGGACTCTCTAATGTATATTCCGGGGTGAAAGCCGCTTATGATACGGTCACGGGGGAGTGGGTCGGTGCCGCCCGTAACGCGGCTGAGACAATCCCCTCGTGGCCAGGGCAGCTTGCTAACGGGGTCAATAACTGGATAGATGCATACACGGGGGATAAGGACAAAATGTGCAAATAACCAAAAGGAGTGAAGGGGGTTATGAAGGATTCACAAGGAAAAATAATCTACACGTATGATGGCCGGAACCGTCTCTCGGCTGTGCGATACGAAAACGGGGTACTGGTGACCTATCGTTATGATCCTGCAGGAAACATGGTGGACTGCAAGGTATCTCCCCCCAATGAACCGGTGGTCGCTGATTCCTCCCACCCTCCATCACCACAACCCCCTAAGACTACTGTCATAAAACCGGTCTGTCCCGGCTGCGGTACTACCATAAATCCCGGAACAAAATTCTGCGGGGATTGTGGCACACCGGTACATGTTCCTGCAGCTGTGGCTACTCCACAAACCACGTCATTCTGCCCGTCCTGCGGTAATCCGCTCATTGCCGGTATAAAGTTCTGCGGCAGTTGTGGAGCAAAAATCACCTGAAACAAGGATGAACCAGAGGAATCAGGCCCGTATCCGAACAAGGACCCTGCATCTGCCGGGCAGGGAATGGCTCTGATCCACCGTTTATGATCCTTTTGATTGTTTTCAGGATTAAAAACCCGGATACCCCCCACCACGGTTTATTAAATCCCGGAAAAGATCATCATCCGGGTACTCCGGACGTCAGGTTGCCTGATCAAGGATGTTCATGCATACCACAAAAACCAGCTCATCACACAGGCTGAGGAGCGTTTTTTTGCTGGATGTCGCGAAGAATCCTCCGGATATGCCCTATGTTGATGGTCCTTGTCGTCAGCAGGCAGAGGTAATTGTCCTGGTAGGGCGCTATGATCATGTTGCCCGCAGGTATCTGGATAGTCATATGGACAAACGGTCCCCAGGGGAGCCGGGGTGTCATTTTCTTTGCTGTCTCAAGCATCTTCCGGGCAATTGTTACCAGGACCTCATTGTCTGCATCACCCATCATGATGACCGTGTGGTTGTCATTGAATACTGCAAGGGCAACAATGCCATCCAGGTCCCTGATCTGCGAAAGCAGGGTTGCCTCAGGATCATCACGGACCACCGGCGGTGGTACGACGGTTCGTTCCTCAACCATGGGAACCGGTTGTGGAACTACGACCGGGTCCGGGACGCTTTTAACCTGGACAGGTTTTGCGACTGGTGGAACCACTGGGTGTGAGGGGGGGCTGTGTTCCCGGGACACCGGTCCGGGAACAACCGGTCCTTTGGGAACCGTGGGAACCGGGTGTGGAACTACGACCGGGTGCGGGATTCCGGTATCCCTTACAGGTCTTGCAACCGGAGGAACAGGTGTGGGTAAGGGAGCGGTTGGTTCCCGGTATACCGATCCGGTAACAGCTGGTTCTTTGGAAACCGTGGGAACCGGGTGTGCAACCACGACCGGGTCCGGGATTCCGGTATCCCTGATGGGTTTTACAACCGGAGGAACAGGTATGAGGGGGGAAGCAGTGTGTTCCCTTGATACCGGTCCAGAAACAACTGGTCCTTGGGGAACTACGCGGTCGTGGTCTTCGATGTTGCAGAGTTTCATCGCCCAGGCCAACTCATCCGGGGTATATTTACAGAGATTAAATTCAATGACGGGGTGAGAGTGGAAATAATCCAGTGCAGTGTGTCCTTTCAGTTCAATGGTTCCCTGTTTGAAATAATAGAAGAGCGGCTTTCCTTTTTTTATCAGGATAAATCCTTCCCCGTCCTGGATCACCACCCGGACCACCCCGATAAACCGTACCGTGTGGGAGTCTATCCACGTTGCCGGCGCCTGCATCCATCCCAGGCTTTTTCCTTCAGGTAACGGTTTCATAGGAGTGCAACAAGGTCTTCCCTGTTCTTTTTCATCGCCTGGTTAATCTGTCCGATATTGGCGGTGTTCTGTGCAATAACCAGTAAAAAAAATTCTTCTTTGAGGGGCGCAAGGAGAAGGAAATAATCAGGAAATTCCATAAACACCATAAAGGCGGGAGAATTTCCAAAGGTATCTGCCGTAGCTTTTGAACCCACCATGAAGGTGGAAACTGCTGCCATGAAGGCATCATTATATTCCATACCCGACTTGATGCTCTCAACAATGCCCCCATCCTCCCTGACGACGATGACTCCCCGTACATCGTGAAGAATGAGAAATTTATTCAGGATTTCCTTGAGCATCAGTGTCCCCTTCCGGTCAGTGTATGGTATCTTTGGAGCATCAGGTCATGGAATACCCCGGATTTCCGGTGCATACCTTCGTAGCCTCCGAGGCATTTTTTGGTCCCTGTTGAAGTTTTACTGCCGCTGATAGTACCTCTCTGCCATCCGTCCTGGTCACTCATTTGCTTCTTTTGCCAGGGTATCGAGGATCTTATAGGTATTGATCATCCGGTTGAACGCGGTCTGGAGCTCGCCAATCTCATCGTTACTGAGCAGTTCAATTTCCGGATTTTTCAGCTCTCCGGTGCTCATGCTGGTAGCGATTTCCGAAAGTTTTACAATCGGGTTTGTGATGCTGCTGGCGAGGAAAAAACTCCACATGACAACGACTGAGAGGGTAACGAACGTGAGGACAAAGATGCTGTTTGTCAGTCCCAGGCTCGTAACAATGCTGTCAGTCCCTCCCATGGAAACGATCCCGAGAAGCATCATCGGGATCATTGAAACAAAGAGCATACTCACCATCAGTTTATAGAAAATGGGGATCTGGAACGAAAGTCCCCGGTGTGCAGGCTTTGCCTGGTTCTTGGTAGCTGACATATAAGACTATTAACCAATTTCCTTTAAATAAATTTCTAGTACT
>DATMWO010000224.1:0-2453 GCA_035562475.1 Methanoregula sp. | reverse complement strand
ATAAATTACAAAAGGAATTCAGCAGAGCCAAATTTAGGTGAGACAGAAAGATTATACCTTAACCGGCAAATCGGATGAGGCCCACGGGGAAATAGATTGCTTTCCCGTGCGCATCTCGTGGAACTGTCGTAGCGAGACGGTTATGTCCCGGGTGAAGGCAAAATACCCAATCTGAGTATTCCGGCAGAGTTTCATCGCCATATCCATAAGTCCACGCGGGTCAGGACGTGCTTCACCCAGCCAGATATGGAAGATGTTTCCACCATCCACAATCGGGAAAAACACATGCTCGATCTCCATCCGTTTGGTGAGCGGAACATTCGCACCTGGTGCGACATGGGTTCCGTTCGTATAGTAAACTGGAAGATCGCGGCTCTTGCCCAGCATTTCAAGACCTTCTTCAATGTCACCCTTGATAACTTTTACAGCAGAACTATGATAACGACGATCGAGAAGGTCTGCAACCGCGAACCTTTGCCCTGTCGTTTCTGCCGGGGTACGTGCCAGCGCTATGGTCATGTTGTTCTTCTTTGAAAGTTCCCGACCATAGAGTTCCATTTCCGTCATCGCACGTATAGCGAGCCTGAACGCCTCTTTTGATTCGTGGAGCTGTTTACCCGTGTGATGCTGTACCATCTCATTGACGCCGACTACGCCAATCGTGTACACAAGTCCTTCAAGGTCGACAGCAAGCGCACCACGTTCGCCAGTATTCGGGTCTTTTGGGCGCTGCATCGCAAAAGGCATCCGGCTGTTCGCCCGAATCAGGTCCATCCAGCGACGCTTGATCTTAAAAATTTCCACTGAGACCTCCATGAGTGCCTTGAGTTCGGCAAAAAGTCGTTTATCATCCCCTTCAGCATTGTAAGCAGCGCGGGGGCAATTCACCGATACAACCTGCCATGATCCCATCGAGAAGTGCCTGCCATCCTCAAAGAAAAGTTTCTTTTCAAAATCCGAATCTTTGTCTGCCACCGTAGAGAACTGGTAGGCACAGCACTGGTAACAGGAAATTCCCTTACCGGCTCCGCGGTAAGCAGGAAGCTGGTTATCGTAATAAGGTGTTCCGAACTTTGAAGCGAGCTCGAATGTCATAAGGTATAATTCCTGGAAGGTGGGCAAGTCGGGATTTTTGCGGTTGAACTCTTCGCGTTCATTCATAAAATCGGGCTCAATTGAGATCTCGGGCTTTGGAAAGTTGAAGGGTTTTCCCCAGTAATCTCCCTCAAGCATTACTTCCATGAGTGCCTTGAAAAGCAGACGCACCTCACGCTCGAATTCCCCGTAGGTCCTGCGGGGTGCAGATTTGCCATCCCATATCTTCCCCTTGTATATACAGGGCTTGTCCTGCCAGAGAGCAGGAACGCCAGGAGATAGTTGGATCGATGAAAAGACGAGCTGACCCCCGCGGGCAACCATCATCTGCGTCATTTCATACACAAACATCTGCATGTTCTGTTTGATCTCGTTATACGCCATTCCTTCCATATAAGGTGCAAGGAATGTGAGGAAATTGTAATAACCCTGTCCCCCGGCAAAATTTGTTTGTGCGGAACCGAGTGCTTTCACGGCATGGAGGATTGCAACCTCGGCACGTTTGGCAGGGCCTGCAACAGAAGCTTTCGTACCATTGCCATCAGGCATTAGTCCATAGTAAAAGAAATAACGCAGATCCCAGTCCTGGCAGAACGGGCGGGTACCAAAATACTCAAGATCGTGGATGTGCATCTCCCCGGACAAGTGGTGATCGGCAAGATCGGGGGGGAGCTGAAGCAGGTATTGCTCCTTCGATATCTTGTCTGCCTTCTTCTTGTGGGAAGTCTCGGCATTTTCCTGAAGGTTTGCATTATCGTGCGCTTCAAATCCCCTCCCGACATCGATCTGATGTGCGTCAAAAACCGGAGTACCGACACGGGTGGAAACATTCCGGTACTGTATCATACCTTTTTCAAGGAGAGTGATATTAACGATCTCGCGGATAAGTGGTCCTGATAGGGACTTCAATCCCATATTCTTGATCCGGTTTTCTACATCATGCGCGATTTCCTGTGCGGTCACTTCGTCGGCACCCTCATAGACATAGAATGTTTCGACAAGTTTGGTTTCTTCTACAATCTGTCGTACAATGCGATTGCGATCCCATTCGATGATGTGCCCGTCAGATGTTCGGACGGAGGGGAGTACGGGAACAGTGATTCCCTCAAATGTAAGCTGCCTGGTCTCCCGTTGTGCCATTATTCACCTGATATCAGCTTTAATAGGTGCTCCCCATCCAGTTTACCCGCAGGAAAAAGATCCGCAGACGTGTAGAAATCAGAGTCTTTCTGCAAAACGGGGGCTTCATGTACAAAAACCCCGTTCATACGCAGCTCCGTGAGGGATTCCGCAGTGGAAAGGTCACGCTCGAAATACGTGTAGCCGCCCTTCGTCAGAAATCCCTTTAAATTGTCACA
>DATMWO010000223.1:0-7509 GCA_035562475.1 Methanoregula sp. | reverse complement strand
GCACGATCACAAAATAGACCAAAAGAAAAAATGGTTTAATTCATGAATTAATGAAAAAATGTGGAAGTATTACTATTTGGAGGTTTAGAACAATCAACGGGATGGCAGGGGATTGTAGTTTTTTGTTAAATAATTACTCGGTTTTTACTCCACGCACTTTCAATTCTTCAGCCTTTTTTTTCGAACACTCCTCACACCTGAATTCAGGCTCATGATCCTGTGTCCTGTCATATTCTCCCGATCTGACCAGGCGGTATCCCCGGGCAACCTTTCCGCAGTCCACGCATGAGATATTGTCTTTGACCTCCCACTGTGCGGCGAGCGATTGTGATGTAAAAATGAACTGGTCTACCCAGAAAAAGATCAGTCCGCCAATCAGGTTTGCCACGATAGCTGCGACCAGCCAGCCGTAAGGTGCTAAAAGGATGCCGACCACGGCAAGGATTGGTGTGCTTGCCTGCCACCGGAGGAGGTAGAGACCGTATCGCTTGTAATTGACCTGCATACCAGATGATTCTCAATCCAAATAATAGGTCTTGTGATAAGAGCAGGCAGAGTCAATGAGATTGCGTTTAACGATCACATTTACTGAACAATCTTCTGGTTTTTTTCTGGTAATCCCCGAACAGGAGAAGAGGTTTCAAGACTCTTCGAAATGGCGCAAATTCCGGTGTTTTAAACTGGGATAAATGCACAAATTCCCCTAAATTCAGAAAGGAGGGTCAATCACTATATAGGAAACATGACAAATCCTGTACAACCTTTCTGGTGAAGAAGCGTATGGTAAGCTATCAAAAGAAGCCGTTGAGCTGGATTTTTGTTACACGGATGATGACGATCATCTGTTTTCTGATTGTCATGGTCCTGGCAAAGATCCTGACGACCGTCACCACACCCGAGGGTCCTTATCAAAATGCAGCTGACGGTATTCTGTTTTCAAATTTCTGGCTTCTGCTCTTCATTCTGATTATCTGGTTTGTTGCTGACATATTCGGTACTTTTAAATTTCCCCTTAACCTGCCAGCCCCTATCATCAGGGCTTTCGGCAGTGCATTCTGCATAGCATTCATCCTGATTGTCTTTCAATGGGTGGACAATACGTATGGCACAACAGTATCACAGTTCTTTTGGTTGATCCCCTCTGTAATTGTTCCTCTCGTTTTTCTCATCATTCTCGCAACCGGGTACTATGTTATCTTCCGGCAACTCTCTGAGCAACCAAAGACCGACGGTGAAGTGGATAGTGATACTATTCTGGTGAATGGTGAACGGTATGTTTCAGCAGCTCAGTCGACTTCAGATGCAAGATCGTGGGAAGAAATCGGAGCGGAGTTCCGGGTGATGCTGTATGATATTTTCCACCGTATCCGCGATGATATCCGTATAAGGAAATAAAAAAGCGATGCACCTGGGTAAAATCACCAGTCAGGGTTGTCCAGAATGAATTTCTTTTCTTTTGCTTCAAGTTCCTCAGGAATCAGGTGTGCAGGCATACAGATGCACCGGTGCTCTGTAAAGATACCTTCTTTAAATGATCCCTGTGTTTCTCCAGGTCCACATGCCCCATAAACATCAGCATCGCAGTCATGATAGACCTGCGGGAGTCCCTCCCGGGCTGCACATTCCTTTGCTTCTTTCCATGATTTTGCCATACTACAAGTACAGGTCAGTTAAAAAGAAGAGGATTTCTTTTTTATATCAGGCATCCCGCACATGGATGTTTTCTAGAGCAAAAACCATAAAAAAGGGAGAAAATTTAATCAGATTAGTACCGGGGTTTCCGGTGTTTCGGGAGGCAGTCTCTGCAATAGACAGGCCTGCCCTCTGTTGGCTTGAAGGGGACTTCGCATTCTTTTCCACAGTCTGAACAGACCGTTTTTGTCATTTCTCTGGGACCGAAGTTTTTCGGGCCGCCATAACTCTTCTTTTCCATATTATTACTCTTGCAGTTTTTGTTCTGCAGTTTAAATATTTCTGCCAAGATTATAAATACATCTGTATGGTGACGAATGAGTTTTACCCTGTTATAAACTCAGGGGATGATCTCACATCCGTTATACTTTTCATGGGAAAAATCTGCTCGATGAATCACACCGCTGGCGATAAGATCCTTCACACGGGGAAGTGCATTCGTCAGGCCATTATGGAGAGTTTCCACGGTACTGCAGACTATCCTGCGCTCATCCACCCGCCATGGTTTTGTAATGTTTGAATAGAGACATCTCCCTCCGCAGAATCCGCGGATATGACAGTCTGCACACTCACCATTTACCGTTATGACTGCAAGATCATGAGGGTCAGCATCGCGTATGTTCCCCACGTAATACTGGGACATCCCAATCATCACCGGGCAGGGGGCGATGTGTCCGTCAGTCATAATACTGTAGTTAGCATGCCCCGCCCCGCACCTCAACCTGCTCTGGCGTCCAAGAAGCAGGTCTTCCATGGGATCAAGGAATGGATACCAGCGCAGCACCTTGCCCTTGTTTTCCATATGATCAACCCAGTCTGCCACGAGTCTGAGGATGCCGGGATTGTAGCTTTCGTTCACCCAGCGCTGAAAACTGCGATGGGAAAAATCATGGGAAAAATTTGCATCAAGCTGCCAGTGAACAGAAGAAAAAGAATGATCGGGATTATCCGAAAGCCAGTGGACCGCTTCTACGATATCCGTACTTTCAGTGACGGTCATACGTGCAATTATATCATGTTCATAGCCATTCCGGGAGATTTTTTTAATATTCTCAATTACTTTACGGTATGTTCCTTTGCCCCTGTTTGCATCGTTGAGTTCCTCCTGGCCGTCAATAGAAACAAGGATTGTGGAGAAACGGTTAACAATTTCCGGATTAATTTTGTCCAGAAGGAGACCATTGGTCTGGATCATGAAACGCGGAACAGGCGCCTCTTTCATAATCCTCTCAATCAGATCCGTTCGCAAAAGGGGTTCTCCTCCGTAAAATGTGAGCGAGGGGGAAGGGTCCCTGCTGAGGAAACCATAGAGCAGATCCAGATTAACATTCAGTTCTGGCGGAAGATGGGGATCAATTTGGATCTGGTGTCCAGTATCTGCACTCTCATCAGTGTTCTCAAACTCTCTGGCCCGGCAGTAGCTGCAACAAAGATTGCAATCATCGGTGAGGATGAGGTGGAAGTACAAGAAAACCTCAGTATCATGGGATTTTCCAGACGATAAATTTAGGGAATGTGTCAGGTCACTTTTTCCTTTGGTCCTGCATTTTAAATTGATATCCCTATATACATATGAGAAAATTTTCATGGTTTCACTAAAACCGTCAGAATCATTTACGTGGAATCCTGCCGATTACCACAAGAGCTCATCATCCCAGAAGTTATGGGCACGGGAACTCATCGAAAAACTCGGATTATCCGAAAATGAACGGGTAATTGATATTGGCTGTGGTGACGGTAGCGTGACTGCCGCGATCGCATCACGAGTACCTCAGGGAGCTGTGACAGGTGTTGACAGTTCTGAAGAGATGATCCGTTTTGCGAAGAAACAGTTCCCCTCCTGTTTGTATCCGAACCTTTCGTTTGTCTGCATGGATGCCCGAAATCTTGCCTTTACTGAAGAGTTTGATGTAGCATTTTCAAATGCCGCACTCCACTGGATAACGGATCATCGTCCAGTACTCGCAGGAATTGCAGGTGCCCTGTGTTCCGGGGGAATGCTGGTGATCCAGATGGGAGGAAAAGGGAATGCAGATCAGGTTTTTTCGGTGCTGGATACCCTTGTGGAGAAAAAACGCTGGCGGCGATATTTTGAAAAGTTCTCGTTCAAATATGGGTTTTTTGGCACGGAAGAGTACAGACGGTGGCTTGAAGATGCTGGTCTTGAACCCGTCCGTGTTGAATTGATCCCAAAGGACATGTCATACCAGAAACGGGAGGACTTTGCAGGCTGGATCCGCACCACATGGCTTCCCTGGATGTCTCAGTTGCCAGAGAAGGAAAAACCGGTGTTTATCAACGCATGTATCGATGAATATCTTGGGATGTATCCGGCCGTTTCTGACGGTTCAATCCATATCGGGATGATGAGACTGGAGGTAATTGCAAAAAAACGTAAAAAATCTGCCTGCCAGACTTAGTAACCTATAAAATAACTGTCTTATCATTTCTTGATATGCTCAAAGGATTGTACTATTCACCGGAAGTCGAAACTTTAGAGCGCAGTGATCTCGATGCGCTTATTGATGAACGGATTCGTTATACGGTGCATTATGCCGCTGAGCATTCCCCGTTTTACCGGAACTGGTTCCGCGAGAATAGTATAAATCCCGATGAGATCCGGGAGCACGAGGACCTGCTCCACCTCCCCACTATTTCTGGTAAAACCATTCGGGAACACCAGCCTCCCGTCACCCAGGAATTCGAGTTCCTGTCTACGGCATGGAATGAGGTATTCTCCATCCAGGAAACAAGCGGGACGAGCGGCACGCCAAAAGGTTTTTTTCTGACATGGGATGACTGGAAGCGTTATGCGGAGAAGTACGCCAGAAGTTTTGTATCACAGGGATTTTCGAATAAAGACCGGATAGTTGTCTGTGCTTCGTATGGTATGAATGTGGGTGCAAATACGATGACAATTGCTGCCCGGAATATCGGTATGGGAATTATCCCTATCGGTAAATGTACATTCGAATCACGTATACTGAAAAGTTACAAACCAACAGCAATCGTGGGCAGTGTCTTCAAACTACTCAGGCTTGCACGTCGTCTCGCGGCGGAGGGATTAAAAACCTCTGATACCTCCATCGACAAACTGGTTGTTGGCGGGGAGTCTTTTGCTGACGAATCCCGCAGTTATCTTTCAGAATTGTGGGGTGTACCGGTCTATAATACCTATGGCAGTACAGAGGGAACAATGTGTGGTGAATGCACGCAGATCTCCGGGCTGCATGTCCCGGAGGACCTGGTTCACCTCGATGTCTATGATCCTCAGGTCAAATCGTTTGTGAAGGATGGTGAATGCGGGAGGGGAATTTTAACAACACTTCTTCCGGTTGGCGGAAAATGCGGAATGCTGCTCATTAATTATGATACGGAGGATACAACGGTTGTTCTTTCACGCGAGCGGTGTGGTTGCGGCAGGACTCATATGCGCATCATCAATCCCCAGCGTGAAGCAGAAACTATCTGGTTATTCGGAAACCCCTTTAACCGGGCTGACATAGAGGCAGCGGTCTTCCAGCATCCGAGTATGGCATATATTACCGGTGAATACGAAGCATTTGTGTACGATGGAGATATGCCGGGGGAAACTGTGTTGCGGGTCAATCTCGAGTGCTTTGATCCGGAACACTGCGACCGGCACCTTGTGGAAGATCAGTTCGTTTCACGTTTCCTCAAGTACAAACCGTTGATCTCAGAACACTATCACGACCAGTCATTCCATATCGAAATAAAATTTACCGGGCCCCGTGGACTTGATTTCTATACCTTGAAAGGGCGCCCAAAACGACTTGTTGACAGAAGAGAACACTGACTTGATCATTCAAGGTAATCACGGTATTTCCCATGTAGGGGTACCTCCCCTGAGCTCCACAAACCTTTGGGGTACAATATGCAGAGAATCTTATGTATTGCCCTGCCACCCGGGTGTTATCCTTGTCTGAACTGCAAAAGATGCGCTTTTCCCTGTTAAAAAAATTACGGCGTATCTGTTGAATAAAACCGAAATTTGACCGAAATAATCAAAACAGAGCGATTTAAATGGGATTCTAATCGGCCTTAATAGTGTGTCACAATACCCAAAATACCCTCAAAATTTTGGTTAAAATCAAGATTTCGACGGACTTCCGACGGAAACCTTTTATATTATCAGGCGTTAACTCTCATTATCAAAACCCAATCGTGGTTTTGAGGTGTTTAAATGGGAACCAAAATTGGAAAAGAAAAAATTCAGCGTGAAAAGGGTTACCTTTACTTCATCGGCAAGGATGGCTATGTTTGGGCTGCCCCGATGAAGCACAACAAGACCGGCAAGAAGAAGAAAGTCGGTACTGAAAAGATCGCAAAAGAATCCGGTTTCATGTACTATATCGGCAAGGACGGATTCGTCGCGAAAGCCAAGATGAAAAACGCATAACTTCACTTTTGCTATTGCACGCAGTCCGTCAGCATGCCGGAAAACCGGCATGCCAGGACTGCAAAAATGCTTTTCTTTCAGTGCCGGAGCTCGCGATCCTTGCCGTTCATTTTAGGTCATGCATCAGGAAATACCCTGCCGTGTTCCGGATATCCGGTGTATAACTTTATCCCGTTGAGAGTGAGATTATGACTGTCTTTCAAAGAGAAAGAGTAATTCTCTGAACCTTCCAGAATGGCGATGATAACATTCATCATTATTATCTGCTGACTGACTCCTGAATGGATTAATCAGGGGGCGCAATGGAAAATTCCGTATGACTTCTCTGGTCAATGCCAGGTTTGCAGAATGGACACGAGGCCTTGATACCCGTGAGAGTATGATCTCGATCTTCTCGCATATTCGTGATATCCCTTATTCGTTAATTCTCTCGGAGCATGATCCCAAAACTTCACCAGAACAGATGCTTGTGGCTGGCAAAGGGTCGTGTGGACCAAAGCACTACCTGCTCGCGGAGATGTACAGGAAACTCAATCTGAGCGTAGTGTTTGCGACGATCGCGTTCTCGTGGAATGATCCTGATCTCCATTACCCGTCGGAACTCAGAAAACAGGCTGTCCGGCTTCCTGTTGCATACCACCTCTCCTGCAGGGTTCAGATCGGGTGCCGCTGGATACTGGTGGATGCAACGTGGGATCGCCCTCTTGGCAGGGCCGGCTTTCCGGTCAATGATCACTGGGACGGTTATTCTGAAACGAGATGCGCTGTCAAGCCCCTGAAGTCTGTGCTGGGGGCTACGTTCTGTTACAAAAGTAAAAATGATCCGTGCTCTGTAAATGGAGAATCTGAACTTGGCCCGATTGATGGTGAGAAGGACCACTGGGATGGTAAGGATCAGGCACGGTATTACCGCGAAAAGGTGTTTGTGCGTTTACCAGGTGAGGTAGAGCAGATTGTGCGGTTTAATAATGATTTTAATGCCTGGCTGGATGACGTTCGGCAACAGAAATTCAATTTCTCTCCTGATGATTTCAAATAGAATTCCCCTTTAGGAATCTGATAGCAGATTCTTCCGCTCCCGAAGCCGCAGGTTTGCGGCAAAGGTGCGGGAGAGTAGTGGATTGACTGCCTGAGGGGGTATTCCAAGGACTGTGGCTGCTTTTCCGGTGAGTTCCATCAGGTCAGGGAAACCATCGCCCGTGGAAGCGAGCACGGCCTGGTGGATCTGCTGGAGATAGTCAAGCGCAAGGTCCATCCGCAGGTAAGCATCATTCCCGTTACAGGGCTCGTCCCAGGATGAAAGCAGGACCCGGATGCCCCGTATCGCTTTGAGTTTTTTTACCGATTGCATGGATAACAGGGCATCATCATACACCGGCAAGTCTCCTGCAACAGGG
>DATMWO010000222.1:0-2460 GCA_035562475.1 Methanoregula sp. | reverse complement strand
GCACAAACCAATCGAATGGACTGAGGCACTGTTGTTTGTGGTTGAATCGATGACGACCGTGGGATTTGGCTGGCTGCTGCCATTTTCCAATGATCTCACAATGCTCCTTACGATCCAGATTATGTTGTCCGGTGTGATCATGATCTTCATAGTTATCCCGCTTCTGCTTGCCCCGTTCCTCACCACCCTCCTTGCACCCGCCCCACCACGAAAAACCCCACATATACTATCAGGTCATACCGTTGTGATAGGATATGATGAGCTTACCCGTTCGGTTATTGACAGCCTCACAATCTCAGAACACGATATCGTGATCATTGAACAGGACAAGGCAACTGCTCTGGAGATTGCTACGCATTACCGGAAACGCGCTTACGTGATCTGGGGAAATTATACCGTTCCCTCGACGTGGGCGGCTGCACACATCGACAAGGCACAGAATATTGTTATCTGCAAAGATGAGCGGCAGACTGCAAGTATCGTTCTCGGCATTCGTGAACGGGTAAAAGGAAAGATCATATCTATTGTGGACAAGCTCTCCTTTGAACGGTATCTCAGATATGCAGGTGCTGATTATGTACTGTCCCCCAAACATGCAACCGGGAGGATTTTAGCACGACATGCAGTCCTCAACCCGAGCGGGGATGCAGAGCCGGATATTCCTGGGCTGGACAGGATCAACATCAATCTCCAGCAAACCGCAGAACAGGAACTCAGGCTCATCAACATTCCGGTTGTTTTCGGGTGCCGGGCAGCATTCAAATCCCTATCAGATCTTCAGCTCTTTGAGCGATTCGGCATTATTGTTCCATTCCTCTGGAAGGCAGGAAAATTCATTCCTGAACCCCGTGACGATATCATTGTCGACAACACGATATCCCTCTTCCTTTTTGGCAGGGCCGAATCCATTGTCATTGCGATCAGGGAAGAGTTCAATGCCGGCGGGTGTACAGACGCTTTCGCGGTTATCGCAGGATTCGGGGATGTTGGTGCTGGTGCGTACCAGGTACTCCATGCATCAGGTGTTTCCTGTATTGTAGTGGATTCAAAACAACAAGCCGTCGAGCAGGTTGTCGGCAATGCAGAGGATGAAGCAGTATTGAAAAAGGCCCGCATAGAAGATTCACGGTTCTGTATTGTTGCCTTAAACGATGATGATGTGAATATTTTTACCACGCTCATGGCAAGAAACCTCAATCCGTCTATTCGGATCCTTGCTCGTGCCAACAAGCCGGCAAACGTTGAAAAACTCTACCGGGCAGGTGCCGATTACGTAGCACTCCTTCCCATGATCGGGGGCCAGACGATCGCGAGGATCATCCTTGCCGATACAGCTACCATTCTTCTCGAACTGCCAAACAGCGACCTGGTGATCCTCAAACATGCCAACAAAACCTACTCAAAACCGGTAAAATGGTTCACCAGAAAAACAGGAATCCGTATTATAGGTATCGAGAGCCCAAACCGCTCGATCATCGCTCCCGAGGCAGAAGAGATAATTCTTGAAGGGGATGCTCTCATAGCTATGGGAGATACCGAACAGTTGAAAAAGTTCATTCATCTAGTATAACAGGAAGAGTGCGTATGGCAGCAGAACTCGAGTGCAGGTTAGGACAGATTGAGCAGATGATCCGGTACGCCTACTGGAACAGTGGACGCACGGGTATCGTCATTGGTGTAAGTGGGGGGATTGACTCTGCAGTAGCAGCCGCGTTCTGCTGCCGGGCAATCGACCCCAAAAAAGTACTTGGGCTTTCCCTTCCCTCTGCAATCAGCAATCCTGAAGATTGTAAGGATGCTGCAACACTGTGTACTCAGCTTGGTATGGAGCACAAAGTAGTCAGTATTGAACCGATGCTTGAGGGATTTCGGGCCATGACGGGATATACCGAATCCCGTTACCTGACCGGAAATCTCATGGCGCGGATCAGGA
This sequence comes from Methanoregula sp., assembly GCA_035562475.1. Taxonomy (GTDB): domain Archaea; phylum Halobacteriota; class Methanomicrobia; order Methanomicrobiales; family Methanospirillaceae; genus Methanoregula. The sequence continues at coordinate 527 of DATMWO010000222.1, read as the reverse complement.
TGACAGTGATCTATTATCATTCCAACATCGACAACCGGCTCGTCTGTGGGACATCCAACCGAAGCGAGTATATGCTCGGTTACTGCACCAAATTCGGGGATAATGCAGCAGACGTCCAGCCGATCCTTCACCTATATAAGGATGAAGTCTATGAAGCCGCAGGGGAATTGAACATTCCGGATCCTATCGTAAAAAAAGCACCCTCCGCAGGGTTATGGGAAGACCAGAGTGACGAAGGCGAGATCGGGCTTTCGTATGTCGGGATTGATGCATCGTTACGGGCTCTTGAACTGCACCAATGGAAGGCAACAACGCAAACTGAAGAAAAAGTCCTTGCATTGGTCAAAAAAAGCGAACACAAGCGGTTCTCAGCACCTAGTCTCTTAGCAGCCCTGCAAAAGCAGCAGCATATTTTTCCGGGAAATTGAAGAACGTAAGCATTTTCTCATTCCCGATAAGATCGGTAAAGTAGCCCCTTATAGTTACTTCGCCTCGCCTTCTAATATTTCATAGGCTTCCGGATACCC
>DATMWO010000221.1:0-3568 GCA_035562475.1 Methanoregula sp. | reverse complement strand
ACAAGCGATGCGATCAGTATGCTTGTGGGGAGGGGATCCTCATGAGAATCCTCTCCATCCATGCGTCATCGATGTGGTACCATGCAACCCAGAAGACCAAACTGGCAGAACCCATTACGGTGCGCGAAGACCGGATGGAGGAATGCGTTGTCCTCTTCTGTTGTATCGAGAAAATTGATGAGAAAAATCCTGACAAGGTCATCGCAAGTGCGCACCAGAATATCCTTCAGCGACTGGAAAATCTCAAAGTCAGAAAAGTGCTGATTTACCCCTATGCCCACCTCACGAGCACGCTCGGGTCACCGCAGGTTGCGCTCTCTATTCTCAAAGGACTTGAAGAAGTGCTTCGGAGAGATCAGGTTAACGTGAAACGGGCACCGTTCGGCTGGTACAAGGAGTTCGAGATCCGGGGAAAAGGGCATCCTCTTGCCGATCTCTCCATGACCATCTGTCCCTACGAAGGGACTGAATGTAATTTTACCTGCCCGTATTGCCATCACCCGTTCAAAGAAGCGGATGCGGAACATGTCTGCCAGCAGTCCGCTGAATGCACTGGAGCCTGTTCCGGCAAACAGGAAATAATCTGAGAGAAATGATGACAGATATACCAGCAATCCCAAAAAAAGCGCTTATTGTACTTGGGTGTCCGGAGGCACCGGCACAACAGGCGCTCGCGTTTCATGTGACGCATAATCTGAGAAAGAGAGGTACTGATGTTCTTATCGCAGGCAACCCCTCTGTCCTCAACCTCCTGAAAGTATCGGATCCCGAAAAACACTACATCACGGATACAATGGTCCTTGAAAAGTGTATTGCCGAAGTGGTTGAGAAGAAACGAGACTGTGATCTCTGCGTAGTCTTTGCCCATAATGATGCAGCGATTGCCTATGCGGCGACGATGCGTCACCTGTTACCGGAAAGAAGGCTGGTCGTAATTATCTTTGGAAAAGATCCCATACCGCTTGCTGATGAAGTCAATTTCCCGTGCGAAAAAATTGTCGACAAAGCAGTGCACAACCCAATGCAACTAAGGGCAAAGATAAACGAGGTGTTCGGATGGGCTGTATCGAGAACCTGAAGTACGAGATGATCCTCCCGCTCGGAGCCTCGTTCAAGGAATGCCGGGAATATGCAGAAAAGAATTTCAAAGAGGTCTGGTATGTCGATCCCGGCTACAAGCTCTTTGACGAGTACATCATCGGTCTTCCGCCCATTGCGCTGGGGATAGAAGATGGCAAAAAGATCATCTTTCCTTATACAAAACCCTGTCATGGGACCTACCTGCTTGCTGTTGAAGATGCCGACGAGGTTGAACGCGTACGTAAGACGGCGAGAAAGAAAAAATAATCATTCTGGTGAAAAAGATTCATGAAAAAACAATGGCTTGTGCGGTACTCCGAAATATTCCTGAAATCCGATCCTGTCCGCCGGCAGTGGGAGAATGTCCTCATCGCAAATATCCGTGAGGTGATGCCTGATGTTCATGTCATATGTGAGCGGGGCAGGATCTGGCTGGACGGCGATGTAAAACCGGACCGGCTGAAAAACATATTCGGCATTGTGTCATTTTCTGAAGTGGAACATATCCGGGTTGACGAACTTGAACTGTTTCTGCCCGATTATTGTCGCCGCCACGGTATTGAAACGGCAAAGACGTTTGCTATAAAGATGAAGCGGGTGGGAACTCACCCGTTTTCTTCAAATGACAAGGCAATCGAATACGGGAATCTGCTGAGAAATGAGTTTCCGCACCTGAAAGTGAACCTTGCACATCCGGACAAGGAAATTCATATCGAGATCCGGGCGAATGAGGTATATCTCTACGATTCGGTAATTAAAGCGGTCGGGGGGCTGCCACTCGGCGTTGAGGGAACACTTGTGGCACTCGTTTCCGGGGGAATTGATTCACCGGTTGCTGCGTGGATGATGATGAAGCGGGGCTGCCGGATTATCCCTCTCTTTGTCGCGCTCGACACCTTTCTTGATGAGACCACAATCGCACGGGCGAAGCGTGTCGTAGAAAAACTGGCACAGTACCAGCCGGGCATTGAGCTGACCGTGGTTTCAGACCCTTACCTTGCTGCAGCAAAAGAGGAACTTATCCGCCGGCATCTGGAAAAGTACACCTGCATCTTTTGTAAACGACGAATGTATCGGGTTGCGACCGCTTTTGCAGACAAGATCGGGGCAAAAGGGATCGTGACCGGCGAATCCATCGGGCAGGTGGCAAGCCAGACGCTGGATAATCTTGTGGTGCTCACCGATGCGGCAACGATCCCGATCTACCGTCCCCTTATCGGGTTTGACAAGGAAGAGACGGTGATAATTGCCCGTAAGATTGGGACATTCGAGCAATCGACTTCGCATGCATCCGGGTGTACTGCGGTACCGAATGGACCGTCAACAAAAGCAAAACTGGACACAATCCAGGAAATTGAGAGTATGCTGGAAGCGACCAAGACGTCAATACCTGTATAAAACAAATGAAAAGAATGAGAAATGAAAAAAATTCTATTTTTAAAAATTATGGGTACCGGACTTCTCTCCTGTTGGTAACTATTGCACTCAGTCCACGAATTTCATTGATAAAAGATGACTCACGTAACAACAGCCGATTGACTGCTGGTTCGAGATGAATTATTTCAGGATCACAAGGTAAAAAAATCATCCGGGAAAATCCTGTAAACCCACCCATTCTCTCACGTATTTTATCAATTTCTACCTGACTGCCAGCCTTGTTTACTACCAGGATTATATCATGAATCCCCAGCTGCTGTGCAAGCCCTGCCGATTCCCTGGCAACAGAAATCGCATTATAGGATGGGTCAGCGACAACCAGTGCACAGGAAAAACCGTCCGCAACTGCTCTCCCAAAATGCTCCATACCCGCAGACGTGTCAAGGAGGACCACCTCATCAGGAAGAAGACGCATATGACGGAAGATTGCGGCAAGGAGTGTATACTCGGGGCAGAGACAGCCGCCACCTGCCTGGCTGACACCACCCATCACAAGGAGTCGGAGGTTCTTGGCAACGCTGACCGAGAACCGGTCAATGACATCGCTGACATCGGGGTTGAGGGTGAGGAGACCCCCAGGGGATATACCCGGGCCGGCGCCGGTTTTTTCCCGCAGGTACTCAGTACTCTGCGAGACCGGTACTATCCGCTCTGCATCCTGCGGCAGGATACCCAAAGTCACCGCGAGGTTCTGCTGGGGATCCCCGTCAACAGCGAGGACCCTGAACCCTTCCTGTGCAAACAGGTGGGCGAGAAGGGCGGTAATGGTGGTTTTACCGACCCCGCCTTTCCCGGTAATGACTATCCGGATTCCCATTCCGCCTGCAGGGTTTAGATGGTTTTTCACTGCTGATGCTGTGGGGTTTAACACTTATATCCCGAGTTCTGTTCGTTTGCGTTCGATATGATCCGAGATAAGTACAGATGCCTTGACCGGGTCCGGTTCAACCGAGAAGCTCGCATTTACTGCACCTTTCAACCCCTGGGTAAGCAGAGAAACGACAGCTGGACTGCCAGTTATGTGGGGCATCACACCGAGCACCGTATAGAC
>DATMWO010000220.1:0-4183 GCA_035562475.1 Methanoregula sp. | reverse complement strand
CCGAGCCCGAGCCCGATGAAGAAGCCGGAGAGCAGGTAATCGACCAGCAGTCCCACACCAAGGCCGATCAGGATACCGGCAGGAACGATGAATCCGCAATGCCGGGCATGTTTTAAGGGTTCTGTCAATCCGCTCTTCAATTCTATCCGCTTTGCGTCAGTAATTTCAGCACAATTTTCCGCTTTCATGTTTTACACCTCATGAATTGTATTAAGAAAAGGCTGGTGGAGATGTTATGAATTGAGCCATACATGTATGGCCATATTTATATACTGTCTCAACAATCAGATCGGATTATGAAGAAGATGATGGTCAGGCTTTCGGCAGATATCTTCGATTACTGCAAATCCTATGGCCAGGTCATTGAACGGTTCGAGGTGATCTCACTTTTTAATCTGGTTGATGATATGCACAGCGAAGTGTGCAGGTTTACCATCAGGGAAGGCGTCCCGGTCGACCAGATCAAGTGTAATTATGTCTCGAATCTCATTGTGCTCCAGAACAAGGGCCGTGAATTTACCTGTCTTGTCAAAGGCACTTTTTCCGATGATATCACCCGCTTTCTCAAGACCTATGGTTCAAAATTTGAGCCCCCGATTGTCTTTGAGAACGACTGCCTGACATTCAACATGGTCGGAAACCCGGAAGACTTCAATACGTTCGTTACCGATGCCGCACAGAAAGGCTGGGGACTCGAGATCCTCTCGGTCTGCGATTACAATCCCCATGTCAACGGGATTTTTGACATCCTCACGCCAAAACAAAAAGAGATCCTGCTGGAATCGTATCGAAGTGGATTTTTCGATCATCCCCGGAGGATTAACGCCGGTGAACTGGCAGAGAAGATGGGCATGCACAAAACCACGCTGCTGGAACACATCCATAAAGCAGAGAAAAGGCTGATCGGGCATATCCTTGGACAGGTTGCCTGATTTTGTAGGGATACCTCTTCTTCCTGTCCCCAAAAATTTTTCCGGTGGATGGTGGGATAAGACCGGACTTTTTCAGATGGCCGGCTGCGTTGTCAGAGCGTGCACCCTGCATCTGCCACCTGTTCCCTGGGGAAGTATCTCTCCGACGCCACGCTCCATGTCAATCCTGCAACGGAGTCTGGAACGGATCACCGCCCTGTTGCGGAAAACAGCAACAGCTTGTTGCATCCGCACTTACCCTGAATTTAAGAAACACTTTGGGAAGCGAGTATGTTGTGTGAACCGCTCATCAATCCGATCCGGCAATACTTTTTCGAAGCACTGACGTCAAAAACCGGCAGAATAACGGATTTTTGGCACAATCCGTTTCCCCACCTTCCTGCCCTGACAGGAACATGATTATTATCGTTTCCGATCGATCCCGATAAAGCCCGAGAACGAACCGTTCCTGTCATATTTTGGGATTGCGTTACTCTCGAGAAGAACGTCATGTCCATCTTTATGAACCCAGTGGGACACATGGAGGACAGATTTTTGTTTGCTCTCAACCGCAGCATGAAACTTGTTCTTGTTCCCCGGGACTGCATCCGGATGAAGAAATGCAAATGGAGTCTGTCCGATGAGCTCATCCGGTGTATAGCCAAGGATTGTTTCCACCTGCGGGCTCACGTAGACAAACCGTGACTCTGCATCTGTTTCCCAGGCAATATCCCCGATAGCAGTGATGAAATTTCGTAATTGCTGTTCTGCCTGTACAAGGGCTGCTTCAGCAACCTTTCGTTCCGTAATATCCCGCGAAATCCCGAGCACTGACCGGATAATATTGTCAGGGTCTTTTAAGGGGGTCAGGATATGATCATACCAGTGCATCCGGCCATTGAACGTGAGAGGTGATGAAGACCTGACAGAACTTCCTCGTTCAAAGACCGCGTCGATTACTTTTTTCTGGTGTATGGCCACTTCAGGAGGAAATAACGTTTCACGCGGGCTCCCGATAATCTCTTGTATGGGTTTATTCACCATCGCGGCCGCATAACTGTTGACATATTCCACGCGATCATTCCGGCCAACCACAAATATCAGGTCGTTTGAAGCTTCAGAGAGGGTGCGATATAACTCCTCACTTCTGCGTAATGCTTCCTGTGCGATTTTCCTGTCATTGATGTCGCGAACGATCACAAGGTCTGCAGGTCTTCCTTCATACTCAACGATGCCGGCATTCATTTCAACAAACGACCTGCTGCCATCTTTTCGCATCATCGTTGTTTCATAGACCGAGGGGAAGGATTCACCGGACATCCGACGGTTATAATTTTTGATAATGTCGGGCAGGGCTTCCGGATGAACGAAATCGGTAAACGGCCTTCCCCTGATTTCTTCTTCAGAACCTCCCCAGAATTCCGGAAGCCGGGGATTAAACATTTTAATGACGCCATCCTGCAGGACACATATTGCGTCATTTGCACGATTAACTAGCGTCCGGTATTTCTCTTCACTCTCCATTATAGCATTCTGTGCCTTTTTTTTATCCGTGATATCCCGGGAAATCTCCAGAACCGCAACAGGTTTACCTGTATTATCCCGTAAAGCAACATTCGCCGAGCATTCGAAGAACCGTTTCTCACCCTGATTATCAATTACCGTTGTAACGTGTTGATGTTCCTTTCCATCAAGGAATGCCTTGAGTGTGATACAGGGATAAGGCTCACAGGGGTCCGGTCTCCGATGGTACTCCTCATAACACTTCTTTCCGATGATGTCTTTTCCAAAATATCGTTTGGCAGTTTCATTGGCCCACATGATGGTCAGATCCTTGTCCATCATGCTCACGGGGTCAGAAATTGACTGTAGCATGGCATTGAGTTTCCCCTCACTCTCCCGCAATGCTTCTTCTGCACGTTTGCGCTCGGAGATGTCTATACCAATACCTCGCATGCCGGTAATTTTATTTTCATGAACAATGGGCACATGATAGGTTATTAAGGGAAATGTGCTTCCATCTTTGCGAATCGACATAAATTCATGGAATTCCGGGAATTCACTGGGTTCCTCCGTTGATGCCCGGATAAAATCTCCCAATACCCTTTCCCGATCATCAGGATGTATTGTCTGCCAGATAGTCATTCCCTTTTCAACATCTTCGTAATCATACCCGTACATCTCAAACGTGCGCCGGTTAACAAAAGTCACATTGCCCCGGTCGTCACATTCCCAGATACTCTGGGGTAGCATTTCCACCAGGGACTGGAATCGCTTCTCGCTTGCAAAAAGGGCTGCTTCAGAAACTTTTCGTTCAGTAATGTCCTCAAGAATGACTGACACTCCTTTTCGCCCATCATCAAAAACCGTTGGGATGATCCGGCAAAACAGGTGGATATCCTTTGTACTGAGGACAAATTCTCCCGACCATTCTTTACCGGTAACTCCTTCCTTGATATTTTCAATAAACCCTTCGAATAATTCGTCAAAGACCATGGAAACTGGTGTATATTCGATATTTTTTCCAATCAGGTTGTTATTGTCACTTCCAACCAGGTGAAGAAAGGGCTCGTTTGCATAAATAATTCTAAGATTGCTGTCCATCTGCACAACCAGTTCTGAGGAGATGGAGAGTATTGAAGAGAGGGCAACCCTTTGAGACAGTGCGTAAATCTTCTTCATCCCGAAGCGGTGCATCTCCACCTGCCCGGATACGAGCAGGTTCTCCAGATATCGACCCACTGTGTTGCGGTTGATCCTGGTCTTCTGGGCTATCTGGGTGATAGTCATGCCCTGCGGATTCTTATGCAAAATATCCTTTATTTTTGAGGTAATGTCTTTGATCAGGACCATGCTGAAAATTCTATTGACCTGTCAGATTATAATAATTCAGGATTACATTGGTTTTGTCCGGATACTACCCAAGAGAATGGTACCCCAACCGATGAGATCCCCCACCAGAACGCGAATATGTGGGTGTTTTATTGAAAGGTTTATCGTGTTGACGCAATTAAGCCATACTTATGCGAAGGATCTGGCTTCTTACACTCGGATTAGTTCTCGTATTCGTATGCGGTTGTACTTCGACTGCTCCACCTGCCCAACCAACAGCCACATCAACAATAGTGCTGGGAACTACCCCCGTACCGACTCTCCCAAAGGTCGCTTCACCGGAAACTACCGCTATACCAGAGGTCATCCCCTCGTCAACTCTTACGCAGGTTTTGTATTCAACCAATGATATCTACAAACATTTTGTTGATATTGCATTC
>DATMWO010000219.1:0-16078 GCA_035562475.1 Methanoregula sp. | reverse complement strand
ACATTGTGTTTTTTTGCCGCACGAATCACAGCGGTACCGGCCAGAACATGGGCTGCAACAACAATGTCGATTCCTTCGCTGCGCATGATCTTATTGAACACATGAAAATGGTACGGCGTGTTGAGGGTGTAATGTAAAAGCGGATTTGTAAAGGGGAATTGTGTTGCCTCATCAATAATAAGCCGGGTCTCCCGCGTTTCGCCACGGCTCACGTGGAAGTGGGCGACATGGATTTTATGACGGTTAGCAAGCTCCTCGAAAATATAATGGTGACGGGAAGGAATAGGGTGGTGGATATAATCCTGTGTCGAAACAAGAAGGATATTCATAGGTCACATTTTTTAGCAGGAAAAAAATGCATGAGATCTTTCCGGTTAGCTACTTGGTGATCATTTTCGAAGGTAGAGCCGTTATTTTTGCCGGAGCACCAATCGCGAGCATATATGCCGGGACATCACGGGTTACGATTGCACCGGCAGCGACCAGTGCTCCCTCGCCTATGCAGACACCGGGGAGCAGGGTGGCATTGGCGCCAATTGCTGCCCCATCCTTTATGTGCGGGCCTTGAAGTCCACCTATACGTGTCGGAGGGTACCGGTCATTTGTCAGGACAGCATTGGGCCCTATAAAGACACGGTTACCGATTACGGTGTCGGTCGGAATGTAGACCATGCTCTGCAGGCTTACCTCATCCCCGATAATAGTATTACCTTCAATAACGGTTGCCGTTCCAATAGCAACGTGGTTGCCTATCCGGGTTTTTTCACGGATCATAACATTGTGCCCGCTCTGGAAATTATCCCCGATCATCACATCACAGTAAATTATGGTGCCTGACCTGATCACAGCATTGTTCCCGATTATTGTACCTGGGAAATTGGTTTCACCAAGGTGATCCCGTGAAGGAAATCCAAGGGTTACCGGTTCAAAAATCAGTGCTCCTTTGCCAATAGTGTTTACACCGAATTCAGTCATTCCACAGTCACGCTCTTTGCAAGGTTTCTTGGTTTGTCTACATCACGGTTTAAATCTACCGCTGTGTAGTAGGCCAGCAGTTGAAGTACGATAAGACTTGTCAGTACCTGGATGAAAGGATGGGACACCGGCAGGGGAATAAAGATATCCACAATCTCAGGAAGTTCCGAATCCCCCTCTTCTCCAAGAGCGATTATGGGTGCCCCGCGGGCTTTCATCTCTTTGATATTAGAAATCATTACCCCATACGTTTCGCCCGGCATGCAGATGGCAATGACCGGTGTTTCTGGAGAGAGCAGGGCAAAAGGTCCGTGCTTCAACTCTCCTGCAGCATAACCCTCTGCATGGATATAGGAGATTTCCTTCATTTTCAGTGACCCTTCAAGAGACACTGGATAAAAAGGCCCCCTTCCCACATAGAAGATGCTGTGGGCATTACTGCAGAGTCCGACAGCATCCGATAAATCCATCAGCAGTACTTCTTCAATTGCCCGGTGCCCGTTAAGCAGAATCTCCTCAAATTCGCCATCACGAATGAAGTTTATAATCTGCATAAGGACTGCGAGCTGTGCGATAAATGACTTTGTCGCGGCAACACTGATTTCTGGTCCTGCACGCATGAAAAGGGTAAAATCTGTACTTCTGCTTATCGAACTTCCCAGCACGTTTGTGATCGCAAGGGTTGCGCAGTTGTGCACTTTTGCCTGTCTGAGTGCAAAAATGGTGTCAGCGGTTTCCCCGGATTGCGAGATTCCGATTACGAGTCCCTGGATCGGGGGAGGGAAATATTTGAACTCAGACGCGAAGTCGAGTCGTACCGGGACCGCACAGGAATCCTCGAGAAGGTACTTGAAGATTAGTCCGGCATTGTACGAGGATCCGCATGCAATTACCGTTACCGATGCGGGGTTCCTTATCGGTGCAGGAAGTGTTTCATCTGTTATAGCTCTGACAGAATTGTAAAATGCCTGTGGCTGCTCATAGATCTCCTTGAGCATGTAGTGGGGAAACCCGCCTTTTTTAGTGTCTTCCTGTGACCAGTCTATTAATTCGATAGGCCGAGTGACAGATTTACCTTCATGAAAAATTTCTGTCCCCGCCTGAGATAAACTGGCAATATCTCCATCTTCCAGATACATTGCCCGTTCGGTGTGATCAAGGATTGGCATCATGTCGGATGCGGCAAAAAATTCACCATCACCCACCCCGAGAACAAGGGGGCTTGCATATCGGGCAGCAATAATCCGGTCTTCACCAACAGCGATTACCAACAATGCATAGGATCCTGTCAGTTTGGGAACGACCTTCTGGACAGCTGCAAGGAGATCTTTCTCTAATACATATACATCTTCGATAAGATGTGCTACAACTTCAGTGTCGGTTTCAGAGCGGAATATGTGGCCTTTTGCGATCAGCTCCCGTTTGAGCTCTGCATAATTTTCGATAATCCCATTGTGAACTACTGCAATCTGGTTGGAACAGTCCATATGCGGGTGGGCATTAACATCATTAGGAACACCATGCGTTGCCCAGCGTGTATGTCCTATCCCGATCGTTCCTTTGAGGTTCATTGCTGAGCTTGATGAATCGGATATCCTTCCCTGGTGTTTGTCCAGCTCGATACCCCCGCTGATAGTGGCAACGCCGAACGAATCATAACCCCGGTATTCCAGTTTCTTGAGCCCTTCCACAATGATCGGTGCAGCTTGCCTTCTGCCGATATAGCCCACAATGCCGCACACTTCATATCACCATTGATTCATCGGGAAGGATTCGAGAGATGATACGGCTCCCACCTTCAATTGTGACATTATTACCCACAATGCAGTTTTTGAATATGGTGAAAGGTCCTGAGGTGACCTGATCGCCAAGCACAGCTCCAAATTCCGGTTTTATAACCGTTCCCTCGATATTCATCAGTTTTGCAGATACCGACGTGGTAGTGTGGTCCGCAAGCCGGCACCCCTGCCCCGTCACTGTATCGATGATTCGTGAGTGAGAACCGATTGTTGTGTCATCCATGATAAGCGAATTTCCAACAAACGTAAAAGGCTCAACCTTAACCCGTGAACCAAGACTTGTATTGGGCATGATGCAACAATTGGGGCCAATCTCGCAGTCATTCCCGATGATGACCGGCCCGGATAGTATGCTGTTGGGGCCGATCGTGGTACCTTTCCCTATCCTTACGGTCCCCTGGATGATGGTCTGCCTGCTTGAAGAACCTTCACGGACTTCAGGCAGATCTTTTAACAGGTGCTTATTCATCTTCAGGAGGTCCCATGGGTAGATGGCATCCTGCCAGTCATCTGCAATGACTGCATGCAGATGTTCACCTGAAGCGAGCATTGAGGAGACTGCATCAGTGATATCGTTTTCACGAATATGCGAAAAAAAGTCTTTTGTCAGTGAATAAATGCCTGTGCTTACCATGAAACTTGGTGAATGCTCGGGTTTTTCGATAATCCGGGTCACGAGTCCGTCTTTTAAGAGCACCACGCCAAAGTTTGACGGACTGGGATGTTCCTTTACCAGCATTGCATTTTTAATCTCTTTGATTCTCCCGATTGAATGAGGATCAATATAGTTATCTCCTGACAGGAGAAGAAAATCCCCGGAAATCAGTGATTCAGCACACTTGAGTGCATGAGCAGTGCCAAGCTGTTTGTTCTGAATTACTACTGAAATGGGCACATCGAGTTGATTTAAAAAACGTGTGACTTGTTCTTTCCTGTAGCCCACAACAACTATAATATCGCGAATCCCGTTTTTCAACAGCGCCTCGATTACGTATTCGATAATCGGGCGGTTTGCTACCGGAAGTAGCGCTTTGGGTCTGCCTCTTGTTAATGGACGGACCCGTTTTCCCTCTCCTGCTGCTAATATAACTGCCTGCATTCTTTCACCTAACGGATAATTGCATTCTCTCCTATGCATCCGGCAACATACGAGTTGGGTGCAAACCGTGCGTTGCTCCCGATCATTGTGCCGACATTGATGGAGCAGTTAATCCCGAACTGGACACCATCTCCAATAATGGCACCGAATTTTTTCCTTCGCGTATCTTTTCCACAGACTTTGATATTGGCATGGTCATGCCTTAAATTTGCAATTTTAGTACCTGCACCAAAATTACATTCTGAACCAATGATTGAATCTCCGATATAGTTGAAGTGTGGGATCTTCGTACCCTTCATAATGATGGAGTTTTTAAGTTCGGAACAATGCCCGATATGGCAATCGTCACCAATACTGGTTGCCCCACGGATAAAGGCATGCGGGCCTATACGGCAATTCTTTCCTATGATGCATGGCCCTTCGATATATGTTCCAGATTTCACCACACTCCCATCCCCAACGATAACTGTTCCCCGCATGGATACTCCTTCTTCTACCGTCCCTTTTATATCAGTAGATAGTGTTTCCATGAGCGTAATGTTTGCATCAAGCATATCCCAGGGATTCCCGACATCCATCCAGTATGATAACTGGTGTGCAGTCAACTTCTGTTCTGTGATATATCCGAAGAGAGCATCGGTGAGTTCAAGTTCCCCCCGGCTCGAAGTCTGAACTCCGTCAACAGCATCGAAAATATCGGGTGAAAAAAGATAAGCTCCGGCGTTTATCATACTTGACTGCGGATGTTTCGACTTTTCCTCAAGTCCGGTTACAAGGTTATTTTCCACCATAACCACACCGTAATCCCCCGGGTGATCTGTAGTGCTGATGCTCATGCACGGGGCATGGCATTTACACAGATCCATAATATCTGTGCTTTTAAGGATCATATCGCCATTTAACAGAATAAAAGGCCCGGTAACAAGATGGTGCGCCGATCGCAGAGCATCTGCTGTCCCACGCTGTTGTCGCTGCGAAGCGTAGGTGATCTGAATCCCCAAGGCAGACCCGTCCCCAAAGTGCCCACGAATCTCCCGTTCACCATACCCCACAACAAAGACAAACCTGGTGATCCCCGCGTCGCGTGCAGCAAGAACGAGGTGTTCGATCATCGGACGGTTTGCAAGAGGTAGCATTACCTTTGGGCGCTTCGCCGTAAGGGGGCGCATCCGCTTCCCTTCTCCTGCCGCAAGAACGACACACTCCATACGTTAAACTCGTACTACAACATTTAAGCAGTTTTCCCCTGCTTAACCATACTGCGTCCTTGTTCGAGAATTTCCTTTGCTTTCTGCAGGGTTTTACCTTCTGCAGTTATCCTTATTTTGGGTTCTGTACCGCTCGCACGGATCAGGCACCAGCCATCTTCATCAGCAGTCCTGATCCCGTCCGTGGGGTTTGCTGCACCAAGGGCCGATACTGTTTCCCGTGCAGTCTCGCAGACAAACGATTCCCGGAGAATGGGGTAGGTCGGCATAGCATCGAGTTCACGGGCGACATTCCACTCAGAGGTGATCTCGCAGAAAAGAGCAGCGGCATATGGGCCATCCGGACAGTAAGAGATCTTCGGGAAAATCCAAGCCCCTGAGGGTTCACCCCCAAAATCCCCCCACTTCAGGAGCTCTTCAGACACGTAGGTATCCCCGACAGGTGTACGCCTGACTTCAGAGATCTCTTCAATAATCATAGATGCGTCACTTGTCGTAACTACCTGTTTTGCGTCAAGATACTTGGCAAAAAGCATGAGAAGATGGTCTCCGTCGATGTACCGTCCTTTGTTATCAAATGCCATCATCCGGTCGGCATCCCCGTCATGAACCACTGCACATGCAGATTTGGTTTTCTTCACTACTTCTCCAATATAACCCACATTCTCCTTCAGTGGCTCTGAAGGGCGGGCAAAATGGCCCGATGGATTGCAATTGATAGAGATAGTCTTTGCACCAGCTTCTGCCAGAAGATTTGGAGTGAGAGCGCACCCTGCACCATTTCCACAGTCAACAACGACGGTAATTCCAGCCTCGATATTTACCATATCCAGAATTGCATTTTTATGAGGCGTGAGAGCATCTATTGTATACTCACTTCCCTGGTGCTGCCAGTCAGTCCAGTGCTGTTCCTTTATGAGTTCCTCCATCTCTGCCTGCTGGGTTTGAGTAAATGACGAACCGTCCCTGTTGAAGAGTTTCAAACCGTTATATTCCTCTGGATTGTGGGATGCGGTGATCATGCACCCTGCCTTTACCGAACGGGTACTATAGGCAACAGATGGTGTTGGAGCGATACCGGTGACATGCGCAGTTGCACCACTTCCAAGAATTCCGGATATCACAAGGTGTGCAAGAAGCGGACTGGTTGTACGGGTATCCATCCCTACAAGAATGTCGGAAGTTCCGGATGCCAGCGCAGAACCAACTCTTAAGGCAGTTTCGACAAGAGTCTGGTCGAACTTCCTTCGTATTCCAGAGGAACCAAAAAGCATGATGATTTATTGGATCGCTGTCAAAAAGAGTTTACCTTTCTATTGTTGGATCTTTTTTTTTATTTTCTTTGTTACGGGGTGCAAAATTTTTCGCATGGAATGTACTAGCAGGTTCCAAAGGGACACCAGAGCTCAAACTGGTTAAGCCGTGCAACACCAGCTGTTGAAGGGCCGAGATACAGGATCCTTTTTGTATCTTTATAGGTCCGGATGATGTCACCGGTGCCCTTTTCTATGATACCTTCACCATTCATGAGAATCACATCTGCATCTTGAGGATTTTTTACAATAGCACTTGTAAATGCGGCCTCGATAGCAGGCATGCTACCCATGCAGTAGATCTTTTTTTCCTTCAGTATACTGAGCAGTTGCCTGCAACAACCAGCGTGTGCTGATTCGGGACACGAGTGAAGTACTCTTGAGAGACAGAAAAAACCCGCGGCAACATTCACAATAACAACGGCTGCACCCCTGACCTGGGGTGTATCGAGAGGTGTACCGAACATGAACGAGATCTTTGTATTTGCCCTGATGGGGTCATATGTTATAAAATCGGCACTCCTCCCGCCAAATGACGCGGTCATGCACACTCCGCGGTCAAACTGACAGTTTACGGTGCTTGAACGTACTTCAATGATAACCCCGCTTTCCTCGCAGCCGCTGTCTTTCATCATCGATTCGAGTTTTTTCACCGTGTCAATGATAAGGTCCATTTATTCACGTCCATTTTCATCAAGGAGAACAACACGGGCTGGTGAACCGTCAAGCCCGGTTAAACGTAACGGCAGTGCAACCAGAGTATAATCCCCCTCCTCAACATGAGAAAGATCGAGGAGCTCAATGATGATGCATCCACGGCTGAGCAGCTCACGGTGCACGGTTCCGTCGCATTCGTAGGACTCAATTGAAGGGCTATCAATACCAACACATTTTATGTTGCAAAGGGTGATGAGACGTGCCGCATCTGCCGTAAGGGAAGGGTAAATCTCTTCAAACCGATTATTGTTGGAAAATAATGTCTTCAAAAGCAACCTGTCCACGTTATCAAGCCGCCCTTTCAGGTGATTCGCGGTTATACTGGTACCCGCACGGGTCACATCGAGCACCCGGCAGGTTCCCATGACATGCGAGAGTGGAATAGTATCGATTGTATCCCCGGTTTTGAGGTAATGAACCGGAGCGTCGATATGTGTGCCAGTATGGGTGCTCAGGTGCAGACCGGTGATAAGGTACTGCCCCCGGTCTTCCTCCCGGAATACCGGGGGAATATCACCAGGATACGTGAGGGTATCTTCAGAGAGCGGGCGGGTGATATCGATAATTTTCACAGTTCTACCTACTCCATCCGCATTCCCCGATAAGCGGAACGAACCTGACTCCTCCGTGGTGTTCCTCTGTGATAGATCCATCTTTTTTTCTGAGCCGGATGAGCTCCTGGATATCACGCCCCCCCACGGGTGCTACGAGTCTGCCTCCTTCCCCCAGTTGTTCGATAAGTGGTTGGGGAACTGATGGTGTCGCAGCAGTAATGATGATTCCGTCATACGGGGCATTTTGTGGAGAGCCGACTGTTCCATCCGCCACGATCACTTCAACATTCTTAATGCCGACAATAGCAAGGTTTTCAATCGCCAGCCGTGCAACTTCAGGGATCCGCTCAATGGTCGTCACCCGTCGGACAAGTGCTGCGAGTACGGCAGCCTGGTAACCACACCCTGTTCCAATTTCAAGCACACTATCGGTTTGTCTGGTGGCAAGGAGTTCTGTCATCAGTCCAACAATATAGGGCTGGGAGATAGTCTGGCCATTCCCTATTGGTAGTGGGCAGTCTTCGTATGCCGATTTAGCATAGGGTGGCGGAACGAAAAGGTGACGGGGGATTTCCTTCATTGCTGAGAGTACACGCTGGTCATGTATGCCTCTGTCTGCAATCTGGTACTCCACCATCCTCAAACGCTCATCGGCTCGTGGATACAGAGGCATAAGGTCCTATTTTTTTTTTAAAATCCTGCTTTTTCCGCAACATCGATTGAGGAATCGATCTGCCTTTGCAGTGCTTCGGGAAGTCCGGCAATCTTCACGTCTAAAAATCCTCTGATAATCGTTGCCGTCGCTTCGTCTTCGTCAAGCCCCCGGGACATCAGGTATTCGATCTCATCCCTGGCGAGCTTGCCGACTGCAGCTTCGTGAGAGAGCTCGGTACCGACAACCGAACCTTCAATTTCCGGGATTGCATAAATTACACCGTCTTTGAGGATAAGTCCCTTGCATTCAAGATGGCCGCGGGTTCCGGCAGTTTTTCCATTGATGTGACCACGTGAAATGATAGTACCGCCTTTCGTTATGGCACGGGTGATCAATTCGGCGCTCGCGCCCTTCCCTTCGAGGATGGCACGGGATCCGAGATCCATAAATGAACCTGGTGTGGATATGACAACACTGCTGAATCGTGCGACCGAGTTGACTCCCCTCAGTGTTGCTGTCGGGTACATCTGGATTTTTTTCACGGGTTGCATACAGATATAGTTGGAAAGGAACACCCCGTTATCTTCAACGATGGAGGCGCTTCTCGGGTACACTTCAATGTTCTCACTCCAGTTGTGGATCATCGTGAAACTGATCTTGGCATTTTTTTTCACAAAGAACTCAGAGATGCCGTAGTGGGCGCCGCCTTTGCCCACATGAGCCCCACTTGTGCATCCTGATATGATATGGAGCTCAGCGCCTTCTTCGGCAACAATAATATTATGGACATGCTGGATCTGTTCCCTCCCAAGATAGAGGCAGGCCTGGATTGGGAGAATATTGTTTGAACCCTTGTGGGCAATGATAACATAACCTTTGGGGTCTTTCTGGGCTGCAACGTATTTAGTGATGTCATCTTTTTCCGGTGATACTGCCTGCCAGCAATACTCTTTCAGGCCGTCATATTTTTCCATCGCTTTCTTGAACGATAGGACCTCTATCCCCTGCTGTGAGCATTCAGCCTGGACGATATCCTGATCCATCTGGAGATAGCTGCCACAACGGTTTTTCATGGCAAGATCGATTCCGGCCTGGGCAACGCGATCCTGATCGGTTTTTGAAAGTTCTGGGACTTTTACTGGTGACGGCATTCGAGGCACTCCTTGTATCCGCGTTGTTTGATATCTTTTAAGATTTCCCGGGGATTCCCGTGGCACTTGATCTCCCCCTCACACATCACGTGCCCCTTGTCAGCATCAAGATAATCAAGGATAAAACCGGTGTGCGTGATAACAAGCCCGCTTTTTTTACGCTTGATAAGATGTTTGTCTTTTTCCAGCAGTGAACCTATGGCTGTACCGATAAGTGAGATGTTTTCCAGATCAACACCGCTTTCCGGTTCATCGAGCATGACGAATTCAGGGTTTTGTATCATTAGTTGCAGTACCTCACTGCGTTTGATCTCACCCCCAGAAAATCCCTTGTTAATATCGCGCTCTAGAAATTTGTCCATATGAACTGATTTGGCAAGTTCAGGGATGTTTTCCTCCTTGCTCCGGGAAATGGCGGTGAGCATTTTGCCAAGCTTCAATCCGGATATGGTAGGCGGACGCTGGAAGAGCATCCCAATCCCTCGCTTCGCCCGTTCATTAGCTTTCATCCTTGTCACATCTTCTCCTTTAAAGATAATTTTTCCCTCAGTTATCGTGTAGTTGGCAAATCCCATTATTGTCATGAGGAGTGTTGTTTTACCCGAACCGTTGGGCCCGAGCAGAACATGGGTTTCCCCTTCATCAATGTGGAGATTTATGTCGTGCAACACCTCTTTGTCGCCGACTTTCACATGCAGATCTTCAATATGCAGCATAGAACAATCGTAGAGATTATGTCGATTACTGCATTAAACGCTTTTCAAGGTACTAAAAAAAGTGAAAACATTTCGTATCTTTTAACACATCATCTGATAGAGTACACACAGGATATTTTCCATGAGACCTGAAAAGGTACAGGACAAAAAGGGAAAGTCGATTGTCAGGAAGGGTCCGAAGGGTGCAAAAAATTCAGTGGTATCCAGTGAACCGCGTGAGATTTTACCTTTTATCAACCACATCATATGTTCAGATGCCCTCAAGGCACTGGCATGTTTACCGGATCAGAGTATTGACCTGATAATCACGTCTCCACCCTATAATTTCGGGCATGAGTACGCACAGGACTCCACGAACGATACTCACGAGTGGACCAGTTATTTTGAAAAACTTCTTACTGTGTGGCGTGAATGTGAGCGGGTGCTCAAGACGGGTGGCCGGATCGCAGTAAATATCCAGCCCCTTTTCTCGGATTACGTCCCCACTCACCACGTTATTTCTCACCAGCTTGCTAGTCTTGGTCTTCTCTGGAAAGCAGAGTTTCTCTGGGAGAAGAATAACTATAACGCAAAGTATACTGCATGGGGGAGCTGGAAATCCCCGTCGATGCCTTATATAAAATATACCTGGGAGTTTATCGAAGTCTTTGACAAGGTTACCCACAAGAAAGAGGGGCGGCGGGAGAATATCGATATCACGGGTGATGAATTCAAGGAATGGGTACTCGGCAAGTGGTCGTTTCCCCCGGAGATCCGCATGAAAGATTACGATCATCCCGCGATGTTTCCCGAGGAGCTGCCCCGGCGTTTGATGAAACTTTTTTCATACAAAAACGACATTGTCCTCGATCCGTTCAATGGTGCAGGGACAACGACACTTGTCGCGTGGAAACTGCGCCGGCGTTTTATCGGAATTGATATTTCGCAACAATACTGTGATACTGCGTTACAGCGACTTGTCACTGCGGTGGAAAATGAAGAAGCGCCTTCACCAGAATACCCCCCGCCTTCTATTTTGCTTATGAACTCCTGAAAAGAATAAGTGATTGCTGGCACTGTTAGGCAGGCATGTTCTTTTGAACATATTCAAACACACCCTTCCTGTCGTACATGTGCTCAAGGATATAATTGTGAATAAGGGCATATTTTTCATATCGGGAAAAAAGCTCCCTGTACACGTTCAGCCTGGAATTGTAATCTGAGACAAGGGCATTATGAACGGCTACCTGCGCATTGTAACTGTTACTATTTCCGGTATTTCGAATCTCCTGGATGTGTAATTTAAGCTGTGCAATTTTTTCCTTTTGGTAGGTTAGATCAGACTCCATGTTTTTTACCTGGGGTTCGAGTTCCTTCACTTTCAGGTCAGACAGCACATACATATCGTGAATATACCGGGTCTCACTTCCACTGGTGTAGAATTTTGTGCCATTGCTGATTGGGATAATAACAGGATCTGAATACAGGGTCAGGTTTCCTCCCAGTTTTTCTGTCGGTACACCGACAAACGAATAATTGGTAGTTTCAACAAAGGTATAGCCAGTGTTTTTGTAGAGATATTTGTCTGATCCAACTCCAACTGCCATATGTGATTCAGGTCCGAACAGGAGCAGGGCTACCGGATACCCTTCCCGTGACAACAGCCCGGCTAAAAGCAGGCTTTTATCATCGCAGTCCCCGGCAAGGTCAACAACCGTCTCTACAGGAAATTTTGCCGGGTTCTGCTCTCTTGTTTCATACTTGAGGGACTGGGTATAGACGGTGATGAGTTCGAAATATTCGTCATCAGAAAGGTTTTCCTGGAGCCGGATTTTGCCAGCTTCTGCTAGAATTGCGGTATAGAGGCTGTCCTGTGATGGATCCTTTACCAATGCACGGTAACTTTGCGCAAGCCAGACTGTTTCTGAGATATTACCATACACCGTTGTGGCCTTTTCTGCCTGCCTTGCCCCCTCATAAACCGAAACATTGATGGGAACTGTCAGGGAGATCGTAGTTTTTTCGAACGGGAATTGATGGGAAATAATCATCGGGGATGACTGGAGACGGGTAAGATCGGGAGCAATATGAGGCGCAATTACCGCTTCTTTGGGAAAAACAACGGAACTTATCAGCACCGCTGTTACTACCAGGATAATAATGAATAAACATGCACCAATGAGTTTGAGAAACCGGTTATGCATTATTTACGCCTTCTACCCGTATTGTTTGTATGAGATATTACAAAATATCCTGTAACTGTGCAATGGAGTCAATAATAAAGCCGGGTTTTATCACCGCATTATCCAACGCCTCTTTCCGGTATTTTCCCGTTCGGACAAGGATGCCCTGCATGCCCATGGAACGGGCTCCGCCAATATCGGTGAGAATATCATCCCCTATCATTGCCACCTGGTCAGCACGGAGTCCCATATCACTAAGCGCAAGCTCAAAGAACGTTTTTGAGGGTTTTCCTACGATCATCGCTGTCCTGCCGGCTGCAAATTCAAGAGCCTGGACAAACGGACCAGCAGAAAGCGAGAGACCCCCCGGTGCCATCCAGTACCGATCCTTCTCCAGGGCAATCAGGTCTGCACCGGCCATGAGATGACGAAACGCGGTGTTCATGCTGTCATACGTTATTTTATCGCCGGCATCACCCACAACAACCACATCGACTTTGCGGGAATCGTCACCGGTGCATTCCTGTTCAAAATCCTGGTAAGCATCGCCCGTTATCATAAGGTAACAATGGTGCTTTCCGGCTTTTTTCATCCAGGCGACGGCAGCGAGCGGGGGAGTGAAGATGTGCCCGACAGGAATGTCAAATCCCCGTTTTGAGAGCTGCTCCGCAACAGTTTTGCGGCATTTACGGGTAGTATTGGAAACAAACCTGAACTGGTATTTTTGGTCACTGATAAGTTCGATGGATTCCCGGGCTCCTTTGACCGGCTGGTCTCCGACATATAACACACCGTCAAGATCGATGAGAAATCCCTTTACATCCATTAATTCATCCCTCACCCAGAACTGCAGAAATCCAGGCAGGATACTGTATCGAACCGTGGTAAATCATGTATTGTTCTCTGAATCAGAAATATTCCGGCCCAAAACTTGTCTTTCAGACACTTCCTGCCTTGACTACAATTTTGCGTTAACGGATACGTGGGGAAGAGATCGTTGAATGGGATTTCCATAACTATGTTGAGTTACTCAGCAATGAACATTAAACGTCTCATTCTGTTAATCAGATGACCCTGAATAAAGGGAATCCGGAAAACGGGTTTCCACACAGTTTACCTTTGCATAAATTTCAACCTGAGCCTGATTACTTTCACCCCACACGGATGGATAATTTAAATCCCTGACAACATTTTTGTATTCAGACGATGTCGGCCACCCATGCTCCCGCGCGGATTGGTTCCCTCTGGCAGCAGCGCCTGGAATCGATGAGGGAATACGAAGTCGTCCGTGATGGCAACGTTTTTGCAACCAGCTTTGCAAACAGCATGGTCTTTTCCTCAGATTATGAAAAGGCTCGTGACCATCTTGACAGACTCGTAACGAAGTACCGGAACGTCAGGTTTGAAGACGTCTTTTCGGGAAGCGAGATAGTCAACGAAAGGGGAGCCTGCTTTTTGCAAACAACCAGACAGGATATCAGGATCCCGGCTCTAGATATTGACCGGTTCATGTCAGAAATCCTGAAAGACCTTACCCTGGTGCAGGGTATCGGATCAAGAACACAAACACGACTGAAGTCGAAAGGATACCAGACATTACCTGATCTGGTGCAGCACCCGAAATTCCGTTCACCTGCAAACGATGTGCTGAAATGCCTGCAGGGTGGCAGTTCGACAGAAATTATGGATTTAATTGGCTACAGGCATGCAAAATCCCATCCGAGAGTTCTGGGGGCTGCTGGACTCCACGAACCGGAAGATTACGTATTTCTTGACATTGAGACTCTCGGTCTTTTTTCCCGCCCTATTATCCTTTTTGGGGTAGGTAAGGTAGAGAATGACAATCTTATTGTCCACCAGTACCTGCTCCGCGATATCAGTGAAGAACAGTCGGCACTGACCGCGACAATTGATCATCTGTCCGGCGAACAACCGGCACTGATAACCTTTAATGGCAAATCGTTTGACCTTCCTTACGTCTCGGACCGGCTTGCTTACTATGGCATGGATTATCTTGGCAGAATACCTCACTTTGATGTTCTTCACTTCAGCCGCAGACGATGGAAAGACCATCTCGCCTCCCTTCGACTCGCTGCGCTTGAAACGGCCATCCTGGGCATCATCCGTGATGACGATATTCCGGGACAGATGGTACCGGAATTCTATGAAACCTACCTGAGAACAGGTAACTGCGGCCCTCTTGTTCCCATTATTGAACACAATAAACAGGACGTTATCTCGCTTGCACTGCTCTTTTTTTACCTGGTGGGGGAGTCTTATGGCTGTTGATGATGTTATCCGTCTCCTTGAGGTTAACCCTGTATACCGGAACCGGGTAGTGCATGTAGAAACAATCATACCGGTCCCCCCCCGTTTTGGGAAACTCCGGGTACCTCTTGGTGATTCACTTGATTCGTATCTTGGACAGCATCGGATTCAACTCTATTCTCACCAGTGCGAAGCGATAAACCGAATACGGTCCGGGAAAAATGTAATCATCACAACTCCGACAGCCAGCGGCAAAACTCTTGCTTTTAATCTTCCGGTATTTGAAGGGCTTGAATCAGACCCGGAGGTACGAGCCCTTTACCTGTACCCGACAAAAGCCCTCTCCAACGATCAGCTTATTACCCTCGAACAGATTGCGAAATTCACCGGTATATCAGCACGGCCGGCTATCTACGATGGTGATACTCCCCAGTCAAAACGGGCTGCGATTCGGGAGAACTCACGAGTCATCATCTCCAACCCTCATGAACTCCATCAGGTGCTGTCGTGGCATGCGAAGTGGCGCCCGTTCTTTTCTCACCTGAAATTTATCGTGATAGATGAGGCGCATCGATACCGGGGAGTCTTCGGATCACACATTGCTTTGCTCATCAGGAGGCTGGTGCGCCTGTGCCATTTTTATGGCTCCTCCCCACAGTTCATTCTCTCGACAGCAACTCTTGCTAATCCGCTGGAGTTTGCCGGCAAGCTTACAGGACAGCCATTCGATCTTGTGGATGAGGACGGTTCTCCCCACGGCAGGAAACACTTTGTCCTCTACAACCCTTTTTACGATGGTATCGGTGAACGCTCCACGTACCAGGAGACAAAAGATCTCCTGGTGTCCTGTGTGAAAGAGGATCTCCAGACCCTTTGTTTCACCGGGTCCCGGAAAATGGCCGAACTTGTTACCCTCTGGGCCCGGGAAGATGCACGTCGCTCATCTGCCCGTCTTGCAGAATCGATATCAGCCTACCGTGCCGGCTATCTTCCCGAAGAACGGCGCCGTATTGAACGCAGCCTGAAAGAGAGTGCCATGAAGGGTGTCGTGTCGACGAACGCACTTGAACTCGGGATCGATGTTGGATCGCTGGATGCAGTCATCATTGCCGGCTATCCCGGTACTATGATGTCAACCCGGCAGCAGGCAGGGAGGGCCGGAAGGAAAGGGGGTGATTCACTCGCGATCCTTGTTGCATTTGCAAATCCACTCGACCAGTATTTCATGAACCACCCTCAACACTTTTTCAACCGTTCGCACGAGCATGCGATCATAGATACCCGAAATCCTTACATTGTCTCCGGGCACCTGCTCTGCGCTGCTGCCGAACTGCCCCTCAGAGATGACCCTGACCGCGAATATTTCGGTGAACTGTTTCCTGAGCTCCTCTCTGAACTTGCGTCCAGTGATCTTATCAGAAAAACAAACCGGGGATGGGTATATTCCGGACGGGGAAGAGC
>DATMWO010000218.1:0-6481 GCA_035562475.1 Methanoregula sp. | reverse complement strand
ATAGGCTGCCACCGCTTCTTCGAGCCGACTGAGTGCAACAAGCGAAACCCCTTTGCCGTACCATGCTATCGTATCATCCGGTTTCAATGCGATTGCGCTATCAAAAGATACAACCGCTTCTTCCCGCCGACCGAGTGCAGCGAGTGAAGTACCTCTGCCTGCCCATGCATCAGCGTAATCCGGCTCCAGCGCAATTGCACGATCAAAAGATGCAACCGCGTCTTCCTGCCGTCCGAGCGCGGCGAGGGAATATCCTTTCGCACACCAGGCTGTTTCTGTCAATGGCTCTCCGGGATCTTTACCTTCTTTAGCTCTGTGAAAAAATAATCCCATGTTCTCTCCCCGTTGTCTTTCCTGGTCAGGTCTATAAGAAGAAATAAATTAATGAACAGAATTCATCGTCTGGTCCGGTCAGGATTTTTCCTCTATGATGGAGGTGAGAAAGAATAAGCCGGGATCTGCTCTGCGTTATGCCCTCTTCCCCTGATTCCAGGTAGCTATTCCACCAAACCGGGTGTATCCGTTTATGGGGATTCCTGGTGTATCCTGAAGGATTATCAGGGAAAGATTTTTCTGTATATACCTGGCAATAATCCGATCCCAACACCCGGTCCTTTCTGGATCCTTATCCGGCGAGCTGTATTTCGCCAGAAGTTGTGCAGGAATGGTAACCATACCAGTCATACCTATCAAATAATACATAAAATCTTGTGTTTATTCCAGATTTTGAAACAAGTTTTGAGACAAATTTCTCCCTTTGAATCAAACTTTCACAAAAATATTCACCCATTTTTGTAACATGACCAAAGCATTATTTGCCCGAAAGTCGAGTAGGACACCATTTATGGGTTTTTACGATCATACCTGATACCCCACGGTTTTATACAAAGAGAATAATGTGGGGTGTCTTTCTGACTGAATGGTCAACCAAAAAGGATTGAACTAAAAATTACCCGGGGCAATAAAAATTGTGGAACAGGTTTGCATTCAAACGGAAAATAAATTTCAAGGAACAGTGTATACGGCAGACTGATACCAGCCCCCTCCGGGATGAACTCTTCAGCGGGGACCGTCTGGTCCAGCATGCAAAAGAGGCAGCCTGCTCGTACAGCATAGAAACCCGCAAAGGGCAGGATCGTCTCCTTCCACGACTTGCCGATAACGAAAAGGTCCTGCTGAAAACTCATGAACTGCTGCACGCCGCTTTTGAGGCAAAACGCAGGATTGCCCCGGCAGGAGAATGGCTTTTAGATAATTTCTACCTTGTTGAAGCACAGATCAGGACTGCCCGTCGTCACCTCCCGGAAGATTACAGTAAAGAACTGCCTCACCTTGCAAACGGACCACTTGAAGGATTTCCCCGGGTGTACCATATCGCCCGGGAATTCATTGCTCATACCGACGGAAGGATTGATACTAAGGTCCTTTTTGGCTTTATCGATGCATACCAGAGTGTCACCCCTTTACTGCTCGGAGAACTCTGGGCGATCCCCATCATGTTCCGGCTCGCTCTGATAGAGAACCTTCGCAGGATTGCCGATATTATCTCGGCAAACAGGCGCGACCGTGAAACTGCAGCCCGCTGGGTGGAGCGGATGACCGAAGCGTTCAGGAAAGACCCGGCGGGTCTGATCCTGGTTATTGCAGATATGGCACGGTCAGATCCGCCGATTACCAGCGCTTTTGTTGCGGAAATGGCCCGGCAATTGCAGGGCCGGTCCGGGGCATGTTTATTCCCCCTCAACTGGATAGAACAGAGACTTTCAGAGAGAAACCTGACTATTGAACAGATGATCACTGCAGAAGCGCAGGGTCAGGCTGCTGATCAGGTTTCGTTCGGGAACAGTGTAAACAGCCTTCGTCTTCTTGATACACTGGACTGGCGGGAATTTGTCGAGAACCTGAGTCTTGTCGAGCATACCCTCCGGAGTGATCCTGCAGATGAATATGCAGCAATGGACTTTGAAACCCGCGACCGGTACCGGCACAGGGTGGAGGAGCTG
This sequence comes from Methanoregula sp., assembly GCA_035562475.1. Classification (GTDB taxonomy): domain Archaea; phylum Halobacteriota; class Methanomicrobia; order Methanomicrobiales; family Methanospirillaceae; genus Methanoregula. The sequence continues at coordinate 4,478 of DATMWO010000218.1, read as the reverse complement.
GCAAAAAAGGGTGGGTTCTCAGAAGAGGATGTGGCAAAAAAAGCGGTGGAACTTGCCTCTGAGTGCCGGGGCAAAGACCCAAAAACCCGGGCATCTCATGTAGGATATTACCTGGCAGACAAAGGAAGAGACTCGCTCGAAAAAGCACTCTTCTTTCATCCTTCCCTGTTCGACAAGGTTAAAAGATTCGGGAATACCCATCTCCTTTTCCCGTATTTCTGCGGGATCCTTTTCATAACGCTCCTTGTGGCTTTTTTTGGGTATACACAGCTTATCACCTATGACTGGTTTGTTGCCCTGCCCGTCGTATGTCTTCTCCTGTTTCCGGCAAGCCAGGGTGCCCTTGCGGTTATCAACTGGTTTGTTACTCTTTTACTCACCCCGGATTTGCTCCCGAAGATGGACTTTTCAAAAGGGATACCCCGGGAGGCAGGAACCATCGTTGTAATCCCGACGGTCCTCTCAGGACCTGCTGATGTTCCAAAACTCCTTGAGTCACTGGAGATCCGGTACCTGGCAAACCAGGACGATAACCTGCATTTTGCCCTCCTGACCGATCTCCGGAACGCACCTGAACGGGAGCTGCCAGGAGATGCAGAGACAGTCGATCTGCTGGCAGCCGGCATTGCAGACCTGAACAGGAGATACCAGCCCGAAAAGCCGGATACCTTCTTCCTCATGCACCGGCCCCGGACCTGGAATGCACAAGAAGGGGTCTGGATGGGATATGAGAGGAAACGGGGGATCCTCGGGGCTTTCAGTACTCTCGTATCGGGAAAAGGGATCAATGCATTCTCCCGTATCGTGGGCAACCTGGAGATCCTGGCCAATATCAGCTATGTGATCACCCTGGATACCGATACACAACTCCCGCGGAATAGTGCGAAAAGACTTATCGGTGTGATCGCTCACCCGCTCAACCGGCCGGTTCCAGACCCGCAAACGCGGGTGATCAGGGAAGGATATGGAGTCCTCCAGCCACGTGTTGCCCTTGCCATGTCAGGATCAGGAATATCCTTTTTTGCATCCGTATTCGGGGGTGAGCCGGGTATTGATCCCTACACCCGCTCAGTATCTGATGTGTACCAGGACGCATTTCATGAAGGATCCTTCATGGGAAAAGGGATCTATGATCTCCATGCCTTCTCACGATCGGTTGACGCACGGTTTCCTGAAAACCTCATCTTAAGTCACGACCTGCTGGAAGGATGTTATGCAAGGACAGGTCTTGTCAGTGATGTTTCTGTCTTTGAGGAGTATCCGGCCAGTTACCTTGCTGACAGCAGGCGAAGGCACCGCTGGATCCGGGGCGACTGGCAGATTATACCCTGGCTGTCTGCGTTTGTTCAGGATATATCTTTAAAAAAGCAGAGAAATCCGCTCACCCTCCTCTCACGATGGAAGATCTTTGACAACCTGAGAAGAAGCCTTGTTGCACCGGCCACGTTTCTCCTTTTCATCCTGTCATGGACTGTTCTTGAGGATCCTCTCTTCTGGACGGCCTTTATCGCTTCGCTATACCTGATCCCCCCGATAATTATTACCTTTTGGAAAGGCATAAGAAAGCCCGGAGAACAGACCTGGGCGCTGCACCTCTATGATATGCCCACGGTAATCCGGAGCCAGCTGGCAGTACCTTTGTTTTCCCTTACCTTCCTCCCGTATGAAGCATATATTTCCCTTGACGCAATTCTTCGTTCCTGCTGGCGGATGGTGGTTTCGCATCGTAATCTTCTGGAATGGACCACCCACCAGGAGGCCGGGCGGACGGGGAATCCCAGCCTTACGGAAACATACCTCATTATGTTGCCGGCACCGGTAATCGGGTTAGCATTACTCCTTGGAATGGCTCGTAACCTCCCTGCCTCTCCTGCTATCGCCTTATTTGCTCTTGCATGGACCCTTTCCCCGGCTATCGCATGGAGAATAAGCCAGCCAGTACGGCCCAAAACCACCAGTCTTACTACCCTGCAGGAACGTTTTTTACGGGGAATTGCACGGACGACCTGGCGTTTTTTTGAGACCTTTGTCACCGCTGAAGATCACTATCTTCCCCCGGACAACTACCAGGAGCGGCCGGTGGTAGCAGTAGCCCATCGCACATCTCCCACAGATATCGGACTCTCTCTCCTCGCAAATCTGACCGCCTATGACTTTGGGTATATTCCGGCACGTGAACTGATTGAGCGGACACACAAGACCGTGACGAGCATCGGGTTGCTGAAGCGATTCCGGGGTCATCTTTACAACTGGTATGATACCATCACTCTGGAGCCGCAACTCCCCAGGTATATCTCTACGGTTGACAGTGGCAACCTTGCCGGAGACATTCTCGTTTTGAGGCAGGGACTCTATGAACTCCCTTCTTACCCGGTCCTTTCAAAGGGATTTGCCGGGGGTTTGTCAGATACACTCTCACTCCTCTCTGATGCTATCGATAGTTCCACAAAAGAGAAAAAGGGGGTGGTACCGGCAGCTGTCCGGTCTAAGATTGCAGACCTTAAAGACGGTGCAGCGAGGCTGCAAGGCCCGACGTGCGAAACTTCAAAACAACTATCCAGTCTTGACAGGATTGCATCTGCTGTACTGGCTGATCTCTCGAACCACCCGGACGAAGAAGTAAGGTGGTGGGCTACAGCGACAAAGCGACAGATCGAGATGCATGCACAGGATTTTAAAACCTTTACTGCATGGGAATCCACGGGCAATCCTCCCGATAGTATAAGGAATGAGGTTCCGCAGGATCTGGCGCCATTTCTCTCCCTGTTCTGCACAAAGTTTGCGACGCTGAACAACCAGGTCCCTTCTCTCGAAGATGTCGCCGGCATACGACACGATCTGAATACCCGGCTCGGCCCCCTGCTGGAATGGCTGGACTCCCCAGGGGATACAAACAGCATCTCCGGTCCGGGTCATCTGTGGCTGATCCGGACGCTTGCAGGGATGAGAAACTCGGGTGAGCGGGCAGAAGCGCTCATCTCATCACTTTCGCTGCTTGCAGACCAGTGTAGTGCATATACTGAAATCGAATATGAGTTCCTGTATGACAGGACGAGTAATCTTCTCGCTATCGGGTATAATGCAACGGATCTCAGGCGGGATACCAGTTTTTATGATCTGCTTGCCTCAGAGGCACGCCTCACCAGCTTTATCGGCATAGCCCTTGGTCAGCTCCCGCAGGAGCACTGGTTCGCGTTAGGGCGTCTGCTCACAACTATAGGGAGCGGGAAGCCCACCCTTATCTCATGGAGCGGATCGATGTTCGAATACCTGATGCCTCTCCTCGTGATGCCGACCTATGAAAATTCGCTCCTTGATCGCACGTATCATGCGGTAGTAGCCCGGCAGATCGAGTATGGCCGCATACGGGGTGTCCCCTGGGGGATATCGGAATCCGGGTATAATAGTACCGATGCGACGATGAACTACCAGTACCGGGCATTTGGCGTTCCCGGCCTTGGGTTCAAGCGGGGACTTGCCGAGGACCTGGTTATTGCCCCGTATGCTGCAATGATGGGTCTGATGGTTAATCCGGCTTTGGCCTGTAGTAATCTCGAGAAGATGGAGTCCCTTGGGTATGCAGGAAAGTATGGATTTTATGAAGCCGTGGATTTCACCCCGTCCAGGGTGCCTCCGGGCCAGAACCACAGGATGGTAGAGTCATTCATGGCACATCACCAGGGAATGGCCCTGCTCTCGTTAGCCTATGTATTGTTAAACCGTCCTATGCAGAGGAGATTTGAGGCTGATCCAAGACTTTCTGCAACGGTGATGCTGCTCCAGGAGAAGATGCCGAGGAACTTACCATTCTACCCGCATTCCGGTGAGATTCAGGGAGTCCATAAAAACACCGCAGAATCGGGATCCCTGGTGCGGATCTTCAAGACCCCGCATACTCCCCGGCCTGAGGTGCATCTCCTCTCGAACGGGAGGTACCATGTTATGGTAAGCAACAGCGGAACAGGGTACAGCAGGTGGAACAATGTTGCCGTGACCAGATGGCGGGAGGACCCCACTGCAGACACCAGCGGTACTTTCTGTTATATCAGGGACCTGTCAAGCGGGGAGTTCTGGTCGAACGGGTATCAGCCCACAAAAAAGAGTCCTGATACCTATCAGGTGATCTTCCGGCAGGCCCGGGCTGAAATCCGGCGAAAGGACCGGGACTTTGATACCCGTACTGAGATTATAGTCTCTCCTGAAGATGATGTAGAACTGCGAAGTATACGGGTGATTAACCGGTCGTGGAAACGACGGACAATAGAGTTTACCAGTTATGCTGAAGTGGTGCTGGCACTCCAGGCTTCAGATGAAACTCACCGGGCCTTCAGCAATTTGTTTGTCCAGACCGAACTGGTGCGGGAGAAAAATGCAATCCTCGCAACGAGAAGGCCACGATCAGAAGGGGAACATCCCCCCTGGATGCTTCACCTGATGACCGTTCATGGTACACAGGACAGGAATATATCCTTTGAAAC
>DATMWO010000217.1:0-2450 GCA_035562475.1 Methanoregula sp. | reverse complement strand
ACAAAGCAGCCCTACAACATCACGGGCTTGATGTCCGCAAGGCCAGGACCATGTGTCTGCCATGTACGGGATGTGACCTCGTTCCCCAGCGCGATCTGTAAATGAAATATTGGTGAACCTCCCCCTTTTCACGATAATTATTATTAGTCTATTCTCATTCACCATTGTCAGCGCGATTAAAAGCCGCAGAACATAATACGCATATCCGCAGTAAGACTGGCAGTGTATAGAATAGAAATTCACGACGTGAAATAAGGATCAGGAAAAAACCGCCGATAACAAAACGTATAAATATTCACAATTGTTATCTATTATATCAGATTCACAATCGTGAATTCAGACAAAGTGCCAGAGTGGCGGAGTGGCTACGCGGTTGACTGCAGATCAACTACAACCCGGTTCGATTCCGGGCCTTGGCTTGGAGGAATCATGAGTATCAGGATCCAGAAAACATTCGAAGCACTCTTCGCGCTCGAAGAGGTCCGAGGGCTTTTCCGCGAATCTCTCCCGACCGGATTTGATGCCGAAGAGGAAGCCGCGTTCAACCAACGAATTGCCGATCTCAAGGCGATAATCGCTGATCTTGAAGCGGGAACCGGCACACCCAAAGTGACCAAGATAGCCGGGACTCTCGACATCAGGTCACGGGAGGAACAGTATATCAACATCCACCCCATTCAGGCAGCCGGGAGGTTAACGACAGAGGCACGCAAAGCGATCATCTCCTATGGTGATGGGTACTCAACGTGTGACGCCTGCCGGAAACCGTTCCGGCTCGATAAGATTACAAAGCCGGGCATTGCGGAATTCCACGCAGAACTGGCGCAATGGCTTAACATGGACCAGGCCCGGGTCGTGCCAGGTGCACGACGGGGGTTCCAGGCGGTTGCCGGCACGCTGGTCGGGAAAGACGACAGTGTCATTGTATCGGCCCTTGCCCACTATACTGAGTTCCTTGCCGTGGAAAATGCCGGGGGGGTCATCAGGGAAGTGCCGCTGAATGCGAAGAATATCGCAACTGCTGAAGCAACGGCACAGAAGATCGAAGAGGTCAAGGAGGAAACCGGAAAACTCCCGGTGCTCGTCATGATCGACCACTTCGATTACCAGTTCGCCAACGAGCACGAGATCGCAGGGATTGGAAAAGTCGCACACCAGTATGATATACCGTTCCTCTATAACGGGGCCTATACTGTGGGTGTCCAGCCGGTAGATGGAAAGAAGATCGGGGCAGACTTTGTCGTCGGCTCCGGACACAAGAGTATGGCATCGGTCGCGCCGTCCGGGGTACTTGCGATGACCGATGAATGGACACCAAAAGCGCTCCGTACCACCACGATGGTTGGGGACCTCACCAAACGAAAGTTCGGTATCAAGGAAGTTGAGATGCTCGGATGCACGCTGATGGGAGGCACCCTGCTCTCCATGATGGCCTCGTTCCCGACGGTAAAGGAACGGGTGCTCCATTGGGACGAGCAGGTAAAACGGTCCAACTACTTCATTGACCGGCTCCTGAAGATCTCCGGCAGCAAGGTGCTTTCGGAGTATCCCCGTAAGCATACCCTTACAAAAATTGATACCACTGGCAGCTTCGATACCGTCGCAAAGACCCACAAGCGAAAAGGATTCTACTTCAGTGATGAGTTATCGTCCCGCGGTATCGTAGGGGAGTTTGCCGGTGCAACACGGACCTGGAAACTGAACACCTACGGCCTCAATGAAAAGCAGATCCGCTACCTTGCAGATGTGTTCACCGAAATCGCAGAAAAATACGAGATACCCGTTACGAAATGAGGAATAACTCATGGCAGACAAAAAATTCCATTTAGGAACGACGGCCCTCCATGCAGGGCAGGTACCCGACCCGACCACCGGGTCTCGTACAGTACCGATTTACCAGACATCTTCGTACGTGTTCAAGAGTGCAGAGCACGCAGCAAACTTGTTCGGTCTCCGTGAGCTGGGGAACATTTACACCCGGCTCATGAACCCGACAACGGATGTATTTGAGAAGAGGATGGCGGCAATAGAGGGAGGTACCGGCGCACTTGCGGTAGCCTCCGGACAAGCTGCGATCACGTACTCGCTCCTGAACATTACCCGTCCCGGTGACGAGATTGTAGCTGCAGACAATCTGTATGGAGGCACATATGAGCTCTTCAACTATACCTTCCCGAAATTTGGGAGGAAGGTTGTCTTTGTCGACTCCACGAAACCGGAGGCGTTTAAGAAAGCAATCACGCCAAAGACCCGGGCAATCTATGCAGAGACCATCGGCAACCCGAAACTGGATATCCCGGACTTTGAAACTATTGCCAGGATTGCCCATGAGGCCGGGATACCACTTGTCGTGGATAATACAACAGGAGTCGGACTCGTCCGCCCGATCCAGCACGGTGCAGATATTGTCGTTCACTCGGCGACCAAGTATATCGGTGGGCACGGGAACT
>DATMWO010000216.1:0-3402 GCA_035562475.1 Methanoregula sp. | reverse complement strand
ATCCCCGTTGCCGGGGTGTTGGAATGGTGAACCAGGCAGTAACCTGTGTTGGACTATCCCACCGGACACTCCTCGCTTCTATTACTGCAGTCGTGCCCGTGCTCTTGGTCATTTTGGCAGTAAAGCCCTGCTGGAAATCTGTACCAATAATCATCATCCCACCCGTTACATCGTTTCCTATTGCAGATGTCGGACTGATGCTGGTGATACCACCGGAACCTGTGGGGGAGGTAGTAGTAGCGGTAGTGGCAGATCCGTGAATGGAGAAGATGTTGGAATAGGATACGTATTGACCATCCGGATTGGTGATGACAACGTCCCAAGTCCCTGCGGATGCATTGACCGGGGGATTAAATGTACACGTTATCCATGTTGGGGACTGCACATTGACATTTGTTGCCGTAATATTAGGGTTGTCAGCCTTCCGGAGAGTGACGGTGGCTCCTGACTGGAAATTTGAGCCGGTCAGGGATGTGATGGATATTGTTGTCCCCGCATCCCCGAAATCAGGATCAATTTTCTTGAAGGTAGGTTTCCCGGTCGGAGATGCTGTGGCAGTTGTTGTCGTTGATGTTGATGTTGAAGTTACCTGCGTCGTTGATCCGACCGTTGCCGTTGTAAGAACCGTTGGTTGTCGAATCACAATAGAGGAGGGGGGTTTGTTGGTAATTTTTTGTGTATACGCTTTTTCCATTGCAACCCTTGCTGCTTTTTCCGTATTGGAATTCCTGCGATATCCCCAGCTGCCATCTGCATTGGGATAGATGAGCGCCCGTTCGTACGTGTCCGTGGCAGCGTCGTACCCGATAATCAGCATTGCTGTGGCTGCACTGGAACCGGGGATTTTGACAATATCACCCGACACATACTTTGCACTCCCGGAGGGGGAAGTAGTTACCACGCTTGCCGGGGTTGTTGTATTCGAAGTACTGGAATTATCTGTGCAACCGGTAATTAGAACACAGGAAATAAGAAGTATCACCAGACCCGATACCAGGAGAGTTTTCTTATTCATAGTATTGACTGAGCGGGGAGATTATTTTAAAAAATCGATTTATTCATATCTCCTATTTCGCTACCACCGGTCCGGGCTAAGATAGCGGGATTTCAATATTGTTCGTGGGGAAAAAAGAGATTGTAGGGGAAAAATACCCTTAAAAAAAGCGAGTGATTATTCTTCCTTCTTTTCAGGACGTTTAAAGGTTTCAACCAGGGTGATTTCTGCTATATCCCTGATCAACTCGAATCCCTCATGAATGATCCTGCTTCTCCAGAGAAGCCAGCGGCGGTCATAGTTAATGCCCGGGGGAAGCGTTACGGTTGCCCTGCCGTCATCCATCGCGATCTCCAGATCCCTGCCAGCGTACAGCCGTACCAGGCCTTTTAACTGCTCGAGTGGATCGGTAACGTCCTCTTCAATGGTATAATGGTACGACAGGGTCTGGCCTGCAAGCGGGGCATTGAAATCAACAATCACTTTGGAACCAATTACATCAACGACCGTCCCTTCACCCATCTCATCCATCTTTACCGGCATACCACGGACTGGTTTTTCCTTGAACTGGCTCTTCGGGAAGGACTGGATACGTTTGGGATCTCTCTCACCAAATGCTTTCTCCGGTGTTACAACAACATCACCGGTTGTACCGATATCCTTGCCGACAAGTTCCTCATCCAGACCGAGTATTACATGTTTCTGACCTACGCAGATCGTGACCGGACCGTAAATTGCATTCGGACTGTGGATACCTGCAGATTTTGCCTCTGCAGCATCGGTGGTATCAAAAATATTCTCATCAACACTGCCTGAATAGCTCAGTTTAATAAAATCTCCATCTTTTATTGCCATAATTCACCTGACTATATTAAATTGCAACGAAAACAGATAAACGTGTGGCACAGTCATGCTTGAATTTGAATTAAAAGTAAGGATATCTTCGCTCGATCCTGTGCGAGAGCAGCTAATCGGGCACAATGCACAGTTTTGCGGCAGGATACATGAACATGACATTTATTATAACGCACCCCATCGCGATTTTGGTATTACCGACGAAGCAATACGGATCAGGTATACCAACGATCATGCACTCGTCACCTATAAGGGAGCCAAAATAAAAGCGTCCGGGCTCAAGGCACGCGAAGAACTGAATATGGTTGTTGATTCCGGCGCAGTTTTCGAGCAGATGCTGGATCGCCTTGGGTTTACCCGGACTGCTGAAGTGAACAAATGGCGTGAGAATTACCGGCTTTCCGGTGCTGCAATAACGCTTGATGAGGTTGAGAACCTTGGCACCTTTGTCGAGATTGAAATACTGGCAGAGGATGAGAATTCAAATCCCGCGGCCCGTATTGAAGAGATTGCAAAAGAGATTGGAGTTTGTGGCGAGCCGATCCTCGCATCATATCTTGAATTGCTGCTGTCTAAACAGTCAGGAGCTCGATCTTAATATCCCGGGCATCGTTGCCGAAATGGATCATCGCACAGTTACCGTCCATTGCCGGACCGGGATTTACAATCTTTACCCCATCGGATTCCACAATGCCCCGTGCCTCGTGAATATGAGCACAGCACACCAGATCAAAAGACTTCATGTGCTTACGAATACTGTGGCTTCCGACATGTTCGGCCCCGGGTTTGTCGAGGAACTCATACGGGGGTGCATGGCAGAGAAGAACGTTATGAACGGTCTTCTCCATTTTTTTCATCGCGCTGTTCAACACGTCATCTATCTGCTTGTCGGTCAGCTCGAACGGGGTACCGAACGGGGTCGGATTTGAACCACCAACCCCGACAATGATCATCTTTCCCAGGTTAATCCGGGAGCCATGAAGGCAGACTGTGTCGGAGTGTTCAAGTGTCTCGAGGATCTCACGCGGGTCGCAGTTGCCGGGCACTGCAAAACACGGCACATCGATACGTGAGAGCACGTCATCGACCGCATCAACCGGACCCATGTTGGTGATATCACCTGCAATAAATACCGCTTCCGGATTCAAATCCAGAAATGAATCAATTTTACCGAATTGACCATGGAGATCTGCTATCAATAGCACATCTTTCATGGTATATCATTTGAAGGATGTCTAAAAAACCTTATCTCAGGATCGTTCCATGAACCAGTTAATTTACCAGATAACGCGAGTTTTCCGCAGATTTTTTCTGTTTCCGGCAGGAGTGAACGCGCGTTCGTACCGGCAAGAGCGGTTCCCGGAAGTGGTATAAACCGGTGCACATGGACCTTACCTGACCTTGCAACCCACTGAATCAGGTCCAGTGTCATTTTCTGTTCCTCGTCAGACTCAATGGGTAACCCGACGATAAAGTCAATAACCGGGGTAATTGAAAATTCCTTGCAGAGTTCCACAGCATTGATGATGTCGCTCACCAAGTGGCCCCGGTGT
>DATMWO010000215.1:0-7786 GCA_035562475.1 Methanoregula sp. | reverse complement strand
ATAGAAGATGCTCTTGAGGCCGACGAGATGTTCAGGACTCTGATGGGAAAGGATGTGGAAATACGCAAAAATTTCATCATCCGCCATGCAAAGGAGGTGACCAACCTTGACATCTGAAGTACCTGCAGGCACAACAGAAACCCATCGTACGGAACCAGTCAGTATCTCTCACGAGATGAAGACCTCGTATATCAATTATGCCATGAGTGTTATCATCGGGCGTGCAATCCCCGACGTCCGTGATGGTCTCAAACCCGTTCACCGTCGTTCGCTCTTCGCGATGTGGGAGATGGGCAACACCAGCGACAAGCCCACCAAAAAGAGTGCGAGAGTGGTCGGAGACGTTATGGGTAAGTACCACCCGCATGGCGATGCATCCATTTACGATACTATCGTCAAGATGGCGCAGCCGTTCTCGTACCGCAACATGCTGGTTCAGGGGCAGGGAAACTTCGGATCGGTTGACGGCGACTCTGCGGCAGCGAGCAGGTACACCGAGGTCAGGCTCTTCCCGTATGCGGAAGCGCTTTTGGAGGATCTCGATAAGGATACCGTCAACTTCATCCCAAACTACGATGAGTCGTTGAAAGAACCAACTGTCCTCCCGTCAAAGATTCCCAACCTGCTGGTCAACGGTACGGATGGTATCGCAGTCGGTATGGCGACCAAGATGCCCCCGCACAACCTGCGGGAGGTCTGTGCAGCGGTCAACCTGTATCTCGACAACCCGGAAATTCCGGTTGAAGATCTCATGAAGGTCCTCCCCGGCCCCGACTTCCCTACGGGGGGTATCATGATGGGGACTGAAGGGGTCAGGAACATCTACACGACCGGGCAGGGTCGCGTGATCGTCCGCGGGGTTGCCACTATTGAAGAGAGCGAAGGGGGTAACCGCGGTGACCGCATCATTGTCTCCGAACTTCCGTACCAGGTCAACAAGGCGCAGTGGATCACTGCAATAGCCGACATGGTCAAGGATAAAAGAATTGATGGCCTTTCCGACATCCGCGACGAATCTGACAAGGATGGGATCCGGGTAGTTTTTGAGCTTCGCAAGGGCACGATGTCAGCAGTCATTTTAAACCAGCTCTACAAGCTGACCGCACTCGAATCCAGTTTCTGGGCGATCAACCTCGCTATTGTCGATAACCAGCCCCGTGTGCTCACCCTCCACGGTCTGTTGGAAAACTTCATCCACCACAGGATTGAAGTGATCCGGCGCAGGTCGGAGTATGACTTAAAGAAGGCACAGGAAAAAGTCCATATTTTAATCGGACTGCTTATCGCCCTTTCAAAGATTGACCTGATCATCGGGGCCATCCGGGCATCAGATTCCGTTGATAACGCCAGAACAGCCCTTATCCTCAAGTTCGGCCTCGATGAACCGCAGGCAAATGCGATTCTCCAGATGCAGCTCCGTCGTCTCGCAGCGCTTGAGCAGCAGAAGATCAATGACGAGAAAAAGGGACTTGAAGCCGAAATTTTACGACTTGAGACTATCCTCTCGAACGAAGCGAACATCAAAGACGAGATACGGCGCGAAACCGTCGAGATCGCGGCAAAGTTCGGCGATGCCCGGAGAACTGAGATCGCTATCGATACCAGCGATCTCTCCAATGAGGATCTCATCGAGGATAAGACTGTGCTTATCTCGCTTACTACTGCCAATTACATCAAGCGGATGGATATCGACACCTACCGCAAACAGCGGCGGGGTGGACACGGGGTCACGGGTATGACCACCAAAGAGGATGATGGTGTGGACCGGGTGTTTGCCGCCGAGATGAAAGACTACCTGCTGTGCTTTACCAATACCGGCCGGGTCTACTGGCTCAAAGTCTACCAGATCCCCGAAAGTTCCCGGATTGCAAAAGGCAAACCGATCGTCAACCTCCTGAACTTAAAAGATGAGATTGTAACAAAGGTCATTCCGATTCGTGTCTTCAGGGAAGACCGGTTCATGCTGTTTGCAACCCGGTACGGGCAGGTCATCAAGATCCCCCAGACGGAGTTTTCCAACCCGCGCTCTGTTGGGACGAACGCCATCCGGCTCAAAGAGAACGACCAGCTGGTTGATGTCATTGCAACTGATGGAAGCAAAGAGATCGTCTTATCCACCCGTTTCGGCTACAGTCTCCGGTTCCATGAAGAGACCGTCCGTACGGTCATGCGCAATGCTTCCGGTGTGCGGGGCATGAAACTCCGGGGCGAAGATACGATCGTGGCACTCACCCTGGTCGAAAAAGACCACCTCCTCACCATATCCGACTTTGGTTTTGGGAAGAGGACTGAGTTTGACGATTTCCGCGGGCACGGCAGGGGCACCATGGGTGTCAGAAATATGCAGCTCGAGCGGAATGCAATCGTCATCGAGTCGCGTGCAGTACTGGATACTGATGAGATCATCGTCATGACTGCATCGGGTGTTGTTATCCGGATGCCCGTCAGCGAGATACGGGTCATCGGGCGCGGAACAAAAGGGGTCCGGACTATACGACTTGATGACAAAGACCGTGTCGTGGGCGTGGCGATAGTCCAGCCCGAAATTGAAACCGCGCCGCAGAATACTAACGGTTCAGAATCGGGCCATGAAGCTACGGGCAACGGAGATAGTGGGGACTGAACTGGAGATTTCTGCAGCGAATCTTTTTTTTTCATATTTTTAATCGTCCATCGGGAATTCTCCTTGAAGAAGTCGACGCTTTTACCCGACATTTCTTACTTCAGAACAGAGAATTGCATCAGGTATCAGCAATCGCAGATCAGGAATGATTTTTCACCAGAAGGATGAAGGAATGATATGTGGTGAACTGATGTTTCAGACAACCTTTATGGTCAGCTCAAAAAGCGAAGGTGATATTATCGATATCACTCCCCAGGTGGAAAAAGTGGTCCGTGATAGTACAGTAGCCGAAGGAACAGTCCACCTTTTCGTACTACATTCTACCGCGGCACTCACGACCATCGAATTCGAGCCAGGAGTACTTGCTGATCTCCGGCGAGCACTTTCCGTTCTCGCCCCGGATACTGCAGATTATGCGCATAATGCCCGCTGGGGTGATGGTAACGGCCGCTCACACGTAAAAGCAGCTCTTGTCGGCCCTTCACTCACCGTACCCCTGCAGGGAGGCACCCTGATGTGCGGAACATGGCAGCAGATTGTCCTGATTGAATGTGACGTTAACGCAGGACGTAATCGGACAATTGTGTGCACGGTTATGGGAAAATAATTTTGGGTATAGTGCCATTGTAACCACCAATTCGTACAGGAAAAACGAGAAAAAATGTAATCAGAATCGTGTTCCAGAATTCAGATTGAAAAAGTGTTCCTGTTCAAAGGACTATAAAACGCGGGACGCTCCCGGGGCTTCACCCCGCCACTATGGTGCCCCGGTTGCGATGGCGTTGTATAACCAGGGATAAGGTATACCGTACTCCAGATGAATCGCAGGTGCCCACGCCCCCAAAGGAGGCAGGGCTGGCGCAAGGGAGGGTTCGTCAATACAACAAGAAATTAGTCGCTCATATGATTATACCCTAATTTTTTTTATCGTTGAGATATGCTCAGTAATATACCAAACGCTTATGAAAGTTACAATCCCGCCGTTCCGGAACTCCAATACTGCGATAACCTCAGAACAGGTACTACGCCATAATCACCTTAATGCGGGGTAACAGGAGGGACATGCACGGTTCCCTCCATGATTAAGCTGGTTTGTATTTTATTTCAGAGCATACGGATTTCTCGAGAGCTGTTGTACCTTCCCTTAAACTCTCTTTGTAATCCAACGGATCATTCGGTAAGGGACAGGTAGAGAGCTGCAATCACAAACAGATATCCACAGATCCTCACCAGGACAAAGGTAACTTCCGGAAACAACGTTTGCCCAAGCAGTGTGCTTAAGTGTGACAACCCGAACATGCCAAAAGCAACACCAATAAACAGTGCGCTGATACTGTTTCGTTTCCGATATACCAGGTATCCCAACACAAGAATTACTAAACACAGGAGGAGATTTACCAGCACTGCGGGATCAGGAACAAAAGCCATAGTTATCTGCTCACCTGATTTTCTCTTGGTGTCCAGTCTGATAAAGATATCATAGCTCATTGGTGGGAATGTTTCGAACAAAAAAGATACCTTCCCAAGGAAGTAGAGACCACCAGATTCATTTATCACTGTCCGTGCCATGGTAGAATCATGAACATCACGTTAAAACAAAAAATCATTGCCAGATGTAAAGACCTTGACATACCCCTCGTTGGTTTTGCCCCTGCCCAAAGATGGGACAAACCTTTATTCGAACCCTGGATTCCTGAAGACTTCCGGCCACGGTCAATTTTTCCCGAGACCCGGACTGTTATTGTGATCGGTCTTCCGGTACTCCTGCCGATTGTGGACACATCCCCCTCCATCTATTACCACGAACTATACCGGACGGTCAATATGCTGCTGGACGCGAGCGGCTACCGGATCGCCTTATTCCTGAATGCTGAAGGCTTCCCCTCCATTTGGATCCCGCGGGACGGGTACGGATCGATAAGTATCTTAAAAGAAAAACCTATTACTTTTTTCTCTCACCGTCATGCTGCTTTTCTTGCAGGTCTGGGAAATTTTGGTATAAACAATATGCTGCTGACCGAAAAATTCGGACCGAGAATACGCTTTGCCTCGATTTTTACCGCAGTGGATATTCCTCCCGATCCGGTTATCGAGAGACCATTATGTACAGAATGCATGCAATGCGTGGATATCTGTCCGGAAAAAGCCCTGGATGGCAGGGAATACCCGGAAGGGCTCACCGACAAAAAAGCATGTGCCACCCGGTCTGAAGCTCTGTACACGAGATCTATCTCGCCCTGCGGTCTGTGTATCAAGGTCTGTCCTGTCGGGGAAGACCGTACGCTGTACCTGAGGGAAGATCCTGGGATATACAATGAGGAGGATGACAGATTCGATCAATACCACCGTGCTTGGAACCACGTCAGGTCCTACGGCGGGAGATAGTCAAACCTCCGTGCGTTTATCCGCGTTGATCAGTTCGAATCGCAAACCAAGAAAAATTTTATATTCCTGTCTCCTATTGAGATCACCGATCAAATAAAAAAATGTGACCCTTATGCTCTTCCGTAAAGTCCCTAAAACCGGTGACGAACTTTCTATCCTTGGGTTCGGTTATATGCGATTGCCGACAAAAAGCGGAGGTGGGATTGATGAAGAACGTGCAATACGGCAGCTGCGGTATGCTATCGACAATGGTATTAATTACGTCGACACGGCTCCGGCGTATCATTTTGGCAAAAGCGAGAAAATTCTTGCCCGGGCACTTGCAGACGGTTACCGGGAAAAAGTGCGGATTGCAACAAAACTCCCGCCCTGGTCAGTGCATTCTCTGGATGACATGAACCATATTCTTTCTGCCCAACATTCCACACTTCAAACTGATTACATTGATTTCTATCTGCTTCACAGTCTCACAAAAGCGAGCTGGGAGAAGATGAAGAAGCTTGGGGTACTGGGATTTCTTGACAGCGCGAAAAAAGACGGGAGAATAAAAAATGCCGGCTTCTCGTTCCATGGCGATCCTGCAACTTTTAAAGAGATCATCGATGCTTATGATTGGGATTTTTGCCAGATCCAGTACAATTATCTCGATGAGCACAATCAGGCGGGCACCGAAGGTCTTGAATATGCTGCCGGAAAAAAGATCGCTGTTATGATAATGGAACCAATCCGTGGCGGCAACCTTGCCGGGAATGTACCAGATGAGATAAAAAAAATCTGGGACGAATCACCAGTCAAACGCTCTCCTGCAGAGTGGGCACTCCGCTGGGTATGGAATCATCCTGAAGTAACCGTTGTGCTTTCTGGAATGAACGATGAGCTTCATATTGATGAGAACCTGCGGGTGGCCGGAGAAGCTCTGCCGAATTCACTTTCCCTGCCGGAACTGGCAATTGTCGCCCAGGTTCGCGATACCTACCAGAGACTGATGAAAGTCAACTGTACGGGATGTGGATATTGCATGCCCTGCCCCGCCGGTGTTGATATCCCGGGCTGTTTCTCTCTTTATAATGCACACTGCTTTTTCCCTCATGACCGGAGTGCACGGTTCCACTATATGAGTCGTCATGGGGGTTTACTCTCAAATGTCTCCTACGCAGGGCTGTGCAGGCAATGTGGTAAATGTGTAAAAATCTGTCCCCAGCACATACCTATCCCTGACCGACTCAGGGAAGTGTCACAGGAGATGGATGGCAGGATGCGATTTATCGTACCAGTGCTTAAAATTGGACTGTGGTGTATGAACCAGATCAGACACATCGGTCGACTGTTTTCCCCGATGACAAAATCCCGGTAGTGTTCTCTGAGGCCGAAAAAAAAGACGTGCAGTGAAGCAGGAATGCATGACATCCGCCAGAATTCTGCCCACGCATTTTTTATTGAGCCGATAAAAACACCACAAATCTCACGGTATTTCACATCGGCACTCCAGCTCCCTTAACAACGGGATAAAGCCCTGCCGGGTGACACATCACTAACCTGAAGATCACGGGCGAACCTCCAGGAAAGAGGCACAGTCCACCCGTTCAGACTATCCTGTACCGATATTAGATTTCACAATCAGGGAATTTTCCGGTGCATGAGAAAAAAACCGGGATCCAGGTCACCTGCTGGTGACATCCAGAAACAATGGTTTTGCCCTGCTCCTGATTTTATCCGGGCGCCGGAGGGATTTCCCGCATCGATTTAATCATGAAGAATCCAACAACTCCAAATGTGATGACAGGTGAGACCCAGAAGGGTATATGAACCCCGAAACTATCCATCATCATGATAATTCCCAGGAAGCAGATGGAGTACATTGCCCCGTTTTTAAGATACCGGTATTTCTTGATATTGTCAACGTTGCGTATGGTTAATTCCCGGACAACAAAAGCACCGATACCATTACCGATGAGGATAAGGGGTACAGACATGGTAAACGCGAATGCACCAATGACACCATCGATAGAGAACGTTGCATCGATGACCTCAAGATAAAAGACTTTGCTGACATCTGACATGTCAGATGAATGAAGCATCTTCTTCTCCGCCTCTTCAGCATTCTGCCGGAATCCATGGACAATAAAAAATGTTGTTGAACCAACCACCGCTCCAAACGCGACAAGGGGAGATTTTTCCAAGGCAAACCAGACAAGCCCGGTAAGGAGGAGAGAGACAATGGCAAAGAACCAGACTCCTTTTGTCGCGATATAGCGCTCCCCCCGCAGGCCGAAATTTTTACTCTCAAGGAACAGCCAGTGCAGGAAAAGAAAGAGGAGGAACGTTCCCCCTCCCATCAGAAGAATGGGAGCTGACTGTTCTATAGCTGCCAGCACGAGTGGATCACTTGAGAATGTTGCAGTTAATGCCCCGACAGGGCCCAGCGAGGTCGTTGACATCCAGACGATCAGCCAGGGAAGCAAACCCCGGATTGCAAAGACGGCGATTAACAATCCCCAGGTTAAAAACCAGCGTCTTGCCCTTTGACCCATGGTTGAGAGCACTTCGGCATTGATAATGGCATTATCAATACTGGTTATTGTCTCAAACAAAACGAGACCGGCGATGATCAGGAAGATAGAAAGGATATCCATGAATTCAGGGACATATAGGTTTTTGTCGGTATAAAAATATACGGAAGCCGGGGATTGCGTCGGGTTGGGGGAGATGCTTGCGATTTACAAACAAAAACCCGTGATAAATCGGTTTATGAACAATAAAGACCGGTATATTTAATAC